>DASTXK010000169.1:0-6509 GCA_035765555.1 Acidobacteriaceae bacterium | reverse complement strand
GTGGCCAATGGCGGTACGCTTTACTATCTCCAGCACCCCACCACTCCCAGCCAGGTCCTGAACTTCCAGCCGCGCGTCAAGCGCGTGCTCAATATCAAGCCGATCCTTCCCGAGGTGCAGGCGGGAATGCTGGGCGCGGTCGACTACGGAACGGCGCGCTCGCTGCGGGCCAGCTTCAAGCAGTTCCCGGTGCTGGGCAAAACCGGTACCTGCTCGAATGACGGCACCCGCTTTGGCTGGTTCGCCTCCTATGCGGACACCCAGTACGGTCGCATCGTGGTGGTTTTCTTCCTCGAGGGCGGACGCGCCACCTTCGGCCCCAAGGCCGCCGAACTGGCCGGGCATTTTTATCGTGACCTGCTCGACGACCGCTACTTTGCCGCCAAGGAGCCGACGGTGGAGCCGGGCGCAACTTCAACCGCGGTGGGCGTAAGCCAGTAATCCCCGGACTATACTGAGAAGGCCCCGGAGCGTGTGCTTCGGGGCCTTTGCCTTTTCCTGATACCAGCTAAGTGCAGTATTTTGTATGAAGTACAAAATTCAACACGCCCTTTTGCCCATCCTCACCGCCAACGAGATGCGGGCCGCCGACCGCGCCACCACGGAGCGGTTTGGAGTCCCATCCATTGACCTGATGCGCCACGCGGGCGCGGCGGTGGCCCGGTTTGTCGAGCGGGAGTTTCCCGGCTGCCGCCGCATCGCTGTCCTGTGCGGAAAGGGAAACAACGGCGGAGATGGATTTGTCGCCGCGAGGGAACTGGCCGAGGCGGGACGGGAAGTAAGTGTCCTGCTGCTGGGCGATCCCGCCGACCTCAAAGGAGACGCGAAGACCGCGTTTGAGGAAATGAAGATCGCTCCGGTAATTGCGCGCGATGAGGCGGAGCTTGGTTCGGCGGAGGTCCAGGGCCTTTTGGCGGAAGTCGATTTATTGTTGGACGCGGTCGTCGGGACTGGATTCAAGCCGCCGCTGCGCGGCTTGCCCGCCGCGTTGCGCGACCGTGTGAACGCGATGCGGATGCCGGTTGTCGCCGTTGACCTGCCTTCCGGCTGGGACGCCGACTCGCGCGAGTTCGCGGCGGAGGGGGCGTATCGCGCCGATGCCGTTGTGACGTTCACGGCTCCCAAGCTGGCCCATGCTTTCGGAAACCTCACGGGGAGCGCTGATTCACCGATTGTGGTCGCGCCCATCGGCTCGCCGGAAGAGGCGGTGAAATCCGACCTGAAGGTGCATTGGGCGGGCGCTTCCATGGCCATGGCCCAGCAGCCGCGCGTCGCGGACAGCAACAAGGGCATGTACGGGCATGTGCTGGTGGTCGGTGGCGCGAAGGGCAAATCCGGCGCTCCGTCCATGGCATCGCTGGCCGCGCTGCGAACGGGCGCCGGACTGGTGACGGCGGCGGTTTCGGAGTCGATTCTGCCGATGGTTGCGGGTATTACGCCGGAGCTGATGACGATTCCGCTTCAGGAGGACAGCGAGGGCGACATTGACTCGGCGCAGGTGGATTTCGACGAGCTTCTGGAGCGCAAAACCGTGCTGGCGATCGGGCCGGGGCTGGGGCAGAAACCCGACGCGGAGAAATTTCTGCTGGAGTTGATGGAGCGGTCGCGAGCGCCGATGGTTCTGGACGCGGATGCGCTGAACATTCTGGCGAAGCACCCGGAACGGATAAATGGCGGGAGCAGGACTCTCGTCCTCACGCCGCATCCCGGAGAAATGGCCCGGCTCGCGAGCGTCAGCATTAAGGAAGTGCAGGCCAACCGCGAATCGCTCGCACGTGAGTTTGCGGAGAAGCATGGAGTGATGCTGGTGCTGAAGGGCTGGCGCACGCTCATCGCGCATCCTGATGGCAAGATTTCGGTGAACACCACGGGCACTCCGGCGCTGGCCAAAGGCGGCAGCGGAGATATCCTCACGGGCATTATTGCCGCAATGCTGGCGCAGCATCCCGACCATGCAGCCGATGCAGTGAACGCCGCGGTCTATCTGCACGGCCTGGCGGCGGACTTCGCCGTGCGCGATCAGGATGAGCACACGCTGCTGGCGACAGACGTAGTAGCGCACTTGTGGCGCGGCTTCCGCTTCAGGGCACAAGACGATGGCGGCTATACATGGCTGCAAGGGCTACCGCGCGCAGCACAAGAGGCCCGATGAGCACGAGCTTCCAATTCACCACAGCGAGCGCGGAGGAAACCGTCGCCTGCGGGCGGGAGATGGTCCGGCTGCTCGCCCCGCCGAAGTTTCTTGTTTTGCGCGGCGAATTGGGAGCAGGAAAAACGACGCTGGTGAAGGGCATTGCCGAAGGACTCGATGCCGCCAGCGCGGAGGAAGTGACGAGCCCTACCTTCACGCTTATCCACGAATATGAGGGATCGCTGGACGAAAAGCAGGTGAAGCTCTATCACCTCGACCTTTACCGGATTGAAGGCGAGCGCGAGCTTGCAACGCTGGGCATTGACGACCTTGCCGGGCCGGACACCCTCGTGCTGGTCGAATGGGGAGAGAAGTTCGCAAGCATTCTGGCGCGGGCCGACGGCGAAATTTTCATCGAGGCCACTGGCGAGGACGCCCGCGTCATCAACCTGACTTTGAAGGATTAAAGCTCATTCCAATCTCCATCCAAAGATGGAGAGAAAAACCGTTCTTCAGACTCAAGACGCGGGGCGCGGGCCGCCGTACTCTGAGAATGTCTTTTGCACTTCAATAACCTCCTGCCCTGGTTGAGAGACCAGGGTTTCTTTTTGCCCGGAGGTTCAGATCAGCTCGGTCCCCCACAGGTCGTGCAGGTGCAGAACGCCTTCGAGCATTCCGTGCGCGTCCACAACCAGCAGGGAAGTGATTTTCTTTTCTTCCATCAGGCCCAGCGCCTTGACGGCAAGCTCGCTGGCGGCAATAGTGCGGGGATGCGGGTTCATGGCCTCGCCCGCCGACTTGTTCAGGCTTTCAGGGCCGTCGCGCTCCAGCAGGCGGCGCAGGTCGCCATCGCTGATGATTCCCGCGAGGCGGTCGTCGTCAACCACTGCCGTCATGCCCAGCTTCTTGCGCGACATTTCGTAGATCACGTCTTTCATGGGCGTGCCGGGCGAGACACGCGGAATTGCGTCGCCGGTGTGCATCAACTGGCCGACGCGCGCCAGCCGCTTGCCCAGCTTGCCGCCCGGATGCAGCGCCGCGAAATCTTCGGGCTGAAAGCCTTTTTTGATGGAAACGGCGATGGCGAGCGCGTCTCCCAGCGCGAGCATGGCGGTGGTGGAGGCGGTGGGCGCCAGGCCCATTCCGCAGGCCTCGGCGGGCACGCTGCAATCGAGCGCGATGTCGCTGGCCTGTGCCAGCGTGGATTGCGTGCCGCAGCAGAAGCTGATGAGCGCGTCGCCAATGCGCTTGATGTTGGCCAGCAGGCGAAGAATCTCTTCCGTCTCGCCGCTGGCGGAAAGCGCGATGACCACATCGCCACTGGCCAGCATGCCCAGGTCGCCGTGGACGGCCTCCGCCGGATGCAGAAACAGCGCGGGGCTGCCGGTGGAACTGAGAGTGGCGGCGATCTTCTGCGCGATGATGCCGCTCTTGCCCATTCCTGTGACTACCACGCGGCCGTGGCCCTCACTACAGTGCAGAACGCAGTTGACGGCGCGGTCGAAGTCGGCGGCCATGGGGCCTTCGAGCCGCTCGGCGAGCGCCAGCAGCGCCTCGGCTTCTATGCGCACTAACCGCGATGGAGTGTGGGCCGTCAAACAGGTCGATGCTATCAGAGAAACCGGAACTCCTAAAAAGCGAGTGTCCTCCGCTGGCGCGATCCGGATGACAATTCCGAGACACCCGACTAGTAGAATCTACGTGAGAGGATTAAGCGCGTGAAGCGAAATGCTGTAGTGATTGCGGCGGTGATTATCGCCGTGGGGTTGATGGTGTGGGCGGGAGTGCTGAACTACCGGCATCGGCAGCAGCAGGAGGCAGCCGTGAAGCAGCTCCAGAGCATGATGTCTGCTGCCCCTTCGGATGGATCTTCGGACGCTGGAGCGGACGGCTTTTCGGCGGGGTTCGGCGGCTTCATGGAGCATCCGCTGCTTGGAAAAGCGGCGCCCAACTTCACGCTGAAAGACACGGAAGGCCGCAAGGTTTCGCTTGACGACTATAAGGGCAAGGCGGTCATTGTCGATTTCTGGGCGACGTGGTGCGCGCCCTGCAAGATTGAGATTCCGTGGCTGGAGCAGTTCAACAAGCAGTACGCGGGCCAGGGATTGCAGATTCTCGGCGTCTCGGAAGACAACCTGAACCTGGACAACAAGGCTGAGTTGGCGAAAGAGAAGCAGGACATTGCCAACAAGGCCAAAGATCTCGGGATCAACTATCCGGTGCTGATCGACGACGCCAACGTTTCCACCCCCTACGGCGGAGTGGACGGCCTGCCGACCACATTCTTCATTGACCGCAGCGGGAAGGTGGTTGCCTCGACGGTGGGGCTGGTATCGCGCGACGAAATTGAGGCGAACATTAAGAAGGCCCTTGGCAGCGGAGGGCAATCGTGAGGCGTCTGTGGTGGGGCGCTCTGGCTTTGTTACTGGCGGCGAGTTCCGCTCCCGCGCAGAAGCTGCCTTGGCAGAAAAGCGAGAGACCGCAGGATGTTCATTATCTCTTTCCGGAGCAGGTGTCGGTGAAGGCGGGTAAGGATTCGGTCGTTGAGCTGCACTTCAGGATCAATCCCGGAATGCACATCAACTCGCACACCCCGAGCGAGAAGGGGCTGATTGCCACGAACCTGATTCTGCCGGACGGTTCAGGCGTCAAGCTGGACAAGGCTGAGTTTCCCGCAGGCTCCGAGTATTCGCTGAGGGCCATGCCCAGCATGAAGCTGAACGTCTATACGGGAGATTTTGTGGTTCGCGCGCACATTCGCGCGACATCCGGCCAGCACTTGGTGCAGGGGTCTCTGCGTTACCAGGCCTGCGACGTGAATGCCTGCTATCCGCCGCGCAAAGCTCCGGTCGTGGTGGACGTGATCGCGAAGTAGGGCGCTAGCTGGCGATTTCCAGCAGTTCGTAGCGGACTGGAGAAGGCGCAACAGGCTGCTGGCTGTTTTGCATTTCTTCCAGATAAAGGCTGATGGCTTCCGCGATCATGCGCCGCGCTTCTTCGTAGTCCTTACCGCTGGAAGCCACAGCCCCCGGCTGAAGCTCAGGAGCATAGGCGCTCACGCTGCCGTCTTCGGCCTGTTCGTAGATGACGAGATAATTGTGCTTCATTTCCTGATACCTGCTTGCTTCAGTATTGCCGCCGCGATGCCCTTTGCCAAGTCCCGTGTATGGATCGGCACCACCACAATGCCAAGCTTCTGCTCGTGCTTGTAGATCGCATGACTTCCGCTCGTTCTGGTATGGCGCCATCCATCTGCTTCCAGCAATTTAATAATTTCACGATGCTTCATGCTGAAATTTTCTCCGCCATCCCCAGTCGCTTCACCACCCGCTCTTTGCCCAGCGCGCCCATCACGGCGAAGAGGCTGGGGGCAACGGCCTGTCCGGTTAGGGCGACGCGCGCGCCGTTGATGAGGACTCCGGCTTTCACTTTGCTTTCGTCGGCGAAGGAGCGCAGGATCTGCTCCGCCCAGTATTCCGTAAATTCTGGAGCCTGCTCATAGCGTTTGCCAAGCTCCACCAAAAGGTTCCGCGTGGCATCATCTTTCAGGAATTTCGCGACGGCTGCCGGGTCGTAGTCGAAGCTGTCGCTGAAGTAGGCGCGGAAGGTCGTCGCGAAATCCTTGAGGTTGCGGGCGCGCGGCTTCAGCAGGTCAATGGCGGAAAGAACTTCTTCCGGCCCGCGCTCGGGCGTAAAGTTGCAAACCTTCCACTCTTCCTCAATCAGCGGCAGCAGCTTTTTGGCATCGTAGGCGCGGATGTATTCGGTGTTGTACCAGGCCAGCTTGTCATTGTTGAAGACGGCGTTCGATTTGGAAATGCCGTCGAGCGAGAAGAGTTGAATCAGGTCGTCCGAGGAAAAAATCTCTCGGTCTTTGTGTTCCGCGCCCGGGGTCCAGCCCAGCAACGCCAGAAAATTACGGAAAGCCTCGGGCACAATGCCCATGTCTTTGTAGGCGATGACGGAGGTCGCGCCATGCCGCTTGGAGAGGCGGGTTTTGTCCGGCCCCAGAATCAGCGGAACATGCGCAAACACGGGCAGGTCGGCCCCGAGCGCGCGATATTGCAGCACCTGCTTGGGCGTGTTGGAGATGTGGTCGGCGCCGCGAATGATGTGCGTGAGCCGCATGTCCAGATCGTCGGCAACGACGCTGAGGTGGTATGTGGGGATGCCGTCGGAGCGCAGCAGGACGAAGTCCTCAATCTCGGCGTTGGCGAACTCTACTCGGCCAAAAACCGCGTCTTCAAAGCTGGTCGTGCCTCCGTCGGGAACGGCGAAGCGCACGGCGCAGGCTTCTCCGGCGGCCTTGCGCCCGGCGGCAATGGACTGCTCAATGCTGCGGCAGCGACGGTCGTACATGGGGGGACGTCCGGCGGCG
>DASTXK010000168.1:0-14088 GCA_035765555.1 Acidobacteriaceae bacterium | reverse complement strand
CGGCTGAGTCCGACTACAAAAGGGGTCGCGATGATAAAGCTCAGGAAAAAGGCCGCGGCCGAGAGCGCGATAATTCGCCGCACGCGAAGCGGCGGAATGGCAATGATGAAATCCTTCTCGCTTTCCGGTCTGATAGCCATTGATAGCAACGTATACCACGATCCGTTGATATCGAACAGCAAGAATCTAATGTTCCCTTATCCTAGAGTTCATCTCGCCATCAGCATCGCAACCGCAGGTCCTTCGATTTCGTTTGCGTGGCGTGCCAAACTACGTTCAGGATGACCCGCTTTATTGGATTGAAGTCTGATGGTAGAGCTAGCGGTCTCCGTTTCAATACCTCCACGACTTCACATCCGCGCCGGGCGGGGCGGTCTTCAGCATGTGCTGCACCATTTGCGGAATTACTCGCTGCGGCCAGTCGGCGCTGTTCTCTTCCATCGTCTTATCGGGAGGCCCTCCCGTGTAGCAGTGCGGCATTCCGGGGCCGTACTGGAAAGTCGCGTCCGAGTGTGGGTCGATGGTCTTTTCTAACTGATCTTGCAGCCGGTGGACGGCGTTATTGAGGAAGTAGGTGTCTCCGTCGCCCACGGCGAAGTGCAGCTTGCTCTGGAGCTTCGGCCCAAGCGTCGGCCAGTCGCGCTTGAGGATGGCGGCGAGGTCGTAGTGCTGTTTCCAATAGGAGACGACCTTCTTGTTAATGTCTCCGATGAGCGGCTGGATGACCTGCGCGGGGTAGCCGTCCAGGCCGACGGGCGAGAAGACGGCCTGCCAAATGGCCCACTGTTCGGTGGAGCGGCCATGCGTGCCCAGCACGTGCTCAAAGGCGTACTCGCCGCGCATATTGGCGATGATGGAGCCGTCCGGCAGCCGGTCGCCCGCAATGGGAATCGTTGCGAACGGCCCGCTGCGGTAAAACGCATTGGTGTCCGTGTAGAGGTCCACATTCTGGTAGGCGTGGAAGTCCACCGGATCGGGGCAGGCGACCCACGCGCCGTTGTACATATCGGGATAGAAGACCTGCGTGGCGAAGGCGCGCCAGCCTCCGGTTGACCCGCCAAAGGTAGCTCGGGCCCAGCCCTGCCCAATGCCGCGGTACTTCTTCTCGATCATCGGAATCAGTTCGTGGTTAATGGCCGTCCCGTATGGGCCGACGTTGGCGGAATCCACTGCGTAGGAGTCGTCGTAGTACGGGTTCGCGTCCTGCACATAGAGCAGCAGCACGCGCGGGAAGCGGCCCGACGTCCAGTCCTGAAAGAATCGGTAACCGGCCTGTTCGCGCTTGAATCCGGGCGACTTGGGCTTCGGCGGCGAAGTAACGAAGGGCAGCGGCCCAATGCCAGCGTGGTAATGGTCCTGATGCACGATCAGCGGATAATGCGCGTCGGGATGCTGGTCGAAGCCTTCGGGCAGCAGCACCCACGCGCCCAGATACATATCGCGTCCCCAGAACTTGCTCAGCGATGGGCTGCGAAATCGCATATACCGGAGCCACTTGGAGGCGGGCTTCTCGGCGGCGATCACCTCGGGGTCTTCGTCGGTCCCGGCAATGGGCGGAATCGACCGGTCGAGCGCGAGGTGAATGGTTTCGCCGTCCTTCGGATCGAAGTGGATCCTTTCCGGCTCGCTGTAAGGATTGCCGGGCTTGAGGTTCCAGTGCTGGCCTTC
Organism: Acidobacteriaceae bacterium; assembly: GCA_035765555.1. Taxonomy (GTDB): domain Bacteria; phylum Acidobacteriota; class Terriglobia; order Terriglobales; family Acidobacteriaceae; genus Silvibacterium. The sequence continues at coordinate 12,420 of DASTXK010000168.1, read as the reverse complement.
ACCGTGGTCGGGCGGCAGCCATAGGGTCTTGTCCGACGAAGCCGGATGAAACGCCTCGTACACGCTGAAGACCGCCTGAACGTAGTAGTCGCCGGGGTCAAGATCAGCCAGCGAGGCACGCGGATATCCGAACGTCTTCGCGTCGATCACGATGGGCTGGCCGGGAGCGAGGTCGGGCACATCCACCCCGAAGCCCTGCGCGGAGTGGTAGTTCTCCGTCAGTTGAAAGCGCGGTTCGGGTTTGTCTTTCTTGGCAAAGATGACGACGAGGTGCCCATGCAGCGGAGTCTTGGCGGCGGGAATCGTGACTTCAATTCGCTGCGCGCGTGCGGCGGGGAAGACAACAAGCGCGAGAAGCAGGACGGAGAGGATTCGCACGCGGGTCTCCTTGAACCAATTGATTGTACCCGTTTAAGTCAGCACGATCATCGGCTGAAACAGCGTGCCCGCGATCCGCTTTCCAATGGCCACAAGGTCCCGCTGTCCCAGAAAAATCTTGACCAATGCAGCCTGTGAGAAGTCCGGCAGGTTCACCTGCATTCCGTTGCGAAGCCGCCCCACGGTTTGTTCGTCAGCCGTGACAAACGGAATCTCCGGCAGCAGCGTTCGTGGATGCGGCAGCGCGTCGGCGAGCGTGCCCGCGCGCCCCAACTCTTCCACCTGCGCCAGCGTCAGGGCCTGTTCGATGGCGAACGGCCCGGAAGCGACACGCCGCAGGCTGGCCAGATGCGCTCCGCATCCCAGCGCCTGCCCCATCGCGTGGGCCACTGCCCGCACGTATCCACCCGCCGAAACTCGCATCGAAAAAGCCGCTAGGTCCGATTCCAGCGACTCAATGGAAAGCTCAGCAACGTTGATGCGCACCGACTTCAGCTCCGGAGTGCCGCCGGCGCGGGCGATTTTGTAGGCTGGCTTTCCCGCGATCTTTTTGGCCGAGACCGGAGGAGGCATCTGCTCAATCTCGCCGCGAAAGCGAGCCGCCGTCGCGCGAACCAGTTCCAAGGTCAGCGATGGCTCAGCCGCTTCCGAGGTGGGCGAACCCTCGGCGTCGTAGGTATCGGTCGCGAACCCGAAGCGGATCGTTCCCGTGTACGCCTTCTCATGCGCGCCGTAGAACTGCGCCAGCCGCGTGAACTTGCCCAGCAGCAGCGGAAGCACGCCGGTAGCCATGGGGTCGAGCGTGCCCAAATGCCCCACGGACGACTCGCCCGAAGCGCGGCGCACCCATGCCACCACGTCATGCGATGTCATTCCGGCGGGTTTGTCCAGAATCAGGAGGCCGTTCACTCAGGTAGATTATCGCTGTGCGAGAGGCGTGTATTTGGCCGGGTAGTGCGGCCCCACATATTCGGCGCGCGGACGGATCAGGCGGTTGTCGTCCAACTGCTCGATCACGTGCGCGGCCCAGCCCGCAATGCGGCTCGTGGCGAAAATGGGCGTGAACAGGTCGAGGTCGATACCAAGCGTTGTGTAGGTCGAGGCCGAATAAAAATCGACGTTGGCGTTCAGCTTCTTTTCCGCATTCACAAAAAGCTCAATTTTGCGCGACATGTCGAACCACTTGGTATTGCCGGAGGCGCGGCCCAGGTCTTCGGACATCCTGCGCAGGTGTGTGGCGCGCGGGTCTTCGGTGTGATAAACGCGGTGGCCGAAGCCGGAGATCTTCTTCTTCTCCGCCAGCATCTGCCGCACATGCTCAATGGGGTCCTCGCCCTTTTCGTCAATGGCGAAGAGCATCCGCATCACGTTCTCGTTGGCCCCGCCGTGTAGCGGCCCCTTCAACGCGCCGATGGCTCCCGTAATTGCGGAGTGAATATCGGACAGCGTGGCGGCGATCACGCGAGCGGCAAAGGTGGAGGCGTTCAACTCATGATCGGCGTGCAGAATCAGCGCAACATCGAGTGCGCGGGTCGCCGTGTCGGAAGGTTTCTCCCCGGTCAGCATCCACAGAAAGTTGCCGGCGTGCGAGAGCGACGGATCAGGCTCAACTACGCTCTTACCCTTGCGGAGCCGGTCGAAGGCGGCCACCAGCATCGCGATCTGAGCGGTCAGCGCAAACGACTTGCGAATATTGGACTCATGATCGACGGCCTTCTCATTGGGATCATAAAAACTTAGCGCGGAAACGGCGGTGCGCAGCACCTCCATCGGCGTGGCTTCTTTGGGGAACGAGCGCAGCAGGTCAATGATCTGCGGAGGCAGCTCGCGCGCTTCGGTCAGCCGCCGCATGAATGCGTCCAACTCCGGCGGCGTGGGCAGCGTGCCGTTCCACAGCAGATACGCGGTTTCCTCAAAGGTGGATTTGGAGGCCAGCTCGTGAATGTCGATGCCGCGATAGGCCAGCACACCGGCATCGCCATCGATCCAGCAAATGCTGGAGTTGGTTGCAACAATGCCTTCAAGTCCCTTAGTGGCTACCGCGGTTCCCATACGTTCGTGTGTCCCTCCAATTGGGTTGATGCGCGTTGGCGATGGAGCGATGCGCGTTGAAGTGTCAGGGCCCGTTTTCGTCCGGCAGTATACGGTGTGCGCGCCCGCGCAACCCAGACCCAAACTCTCTTTATATCGTAGCGGGACAAGGGTTGTCATGCACCGCGCCGGCAAAACGCTCCGCGCTGAATGGCGTGGCATCAACGCCGAGCGGTTCGTTCAGAATCATCTGCCGCAGGAGCCGCGCGCTCCCCGGAGCCAGCATGATTCCGTTCCGAAAATGGCCCAGCGCCAGCCAGCGGCGCGGGGCCTCGTCCATACCGAGGATGGGCAGCGAGTCGGCGGCGGCCGGGCGCAGACCCGCCCAGGTGTCCAGAATGCGCGCCTCGCGCACCGGCGGCCACAGTTCCGCCGCAGCATTGCGAAGCGCGGAAATCGCGCTGGGGCAGACTTCTTTGTCATATCCGGCGTTTTCCACCGTCGCGCCAATCACAATGCGTCCATCGCCTCGCGGCACAAGATAAAGGTGCGGCGTGCGCAGCGTAACGCTGAGAGGCTCTGACGATTGGACAAGCAGCATCTGGCCCTTGCGCGGGCTGATCGGAACGTCGGCAAGAGCGGCGGCCCATGCTCCGCAGGCGTTGATGAAGTTTCCGGCAGTCCACTTGCCGTTTGTAGTCCGCACCGCGACCGACTCCGAGTGGGCGCTGATTGCCGTTACCGCCGTCTCTTCCAGCAGCGTGATTCCGGCGGCCTTCGCGGCTTCCGGCAGCGCGCGGGCTATGTCGCGCGGGTCAAGGCTGTGTTCGTCGAGAAGAAAAAACTTAAGCTCGCTAAGTTGAATCCCCGGAGCGATGGACTGGATCTCCTCGGGCGCAACTTCGTTCACTCCCGGCGGAAGTATGTGCTCGCCTTGCAGTGTCTGCTTTGTGCGCAGCGGAATTCGTTTGCCGGTCAGCCGTTCAATCTTGGCCAAAAATTCGGGATAAAGCCCAATGCTGAATCGCGACAGCGGCCGCAGTGCAGCGGGGTTTTCCGGATCGGCCGCGGCCAGCATTCCAGCGGCGGCCCATGAGGATTCGCGCATGGCCTGTCCGCGCTCGAACACGGTAACGCGCAGCCCGGCGGCGGCGAGTTCGAGCGCTGTGGCAAGGCCGATAATTCCGGCTCCGGCAATGGCTGCATCTGTGTGATTCATGGTTTCATTCTAGTCTTCGGGCAACGAGCATCCCTGAAGAGTGGCGCTCGCGCGGCCAATGCACTAAGCTCGGTCAAAACGGCAAAAGGAGAAAGGAACGGTAGGAATGGTTGAGGGAAGTGGCCCGGAGCGGCACCGTTATTCAAGACTCTTTGTGGTCCTGCTGACCGTGGCCATTCTGGCGGCGATTGCCGGTTTGTGGTGGAGCTATCACCTTACCGGACGGCTCACACACGCCGAAGCGGAACTGGCGCAGGCGCAGCAACAAAACCAGAAGCTGGCCTCCGCGCTCAACGATACCAACGCGCGGCTGAAGGTCACAAACCGGCAGGGCCAGTTGAGTGCCCGCCAGAAGCAGCTTGCAAAACGCGCGCGCGATCTGCTCAAGCGCGAACAGGCCGCCACGCGCCCGCCGAACCAGCAGCAGTCAACTCCGGCGCCGGAGGCGGCCACGGCCACAAGCCCCGGGACTTCCGGCACGCAACCCGCGCCGAACGCCGCCTTAGCGCAACTGCAAAGAATCAAGGGAGACGCGAGCGTAACCAGCCTCATCGCGACCAACCAGCATGAATTGGATATTTTGAAGCAGGCAGGCGACCGCGACTATTACGAGTTCACGCTCCAAAAAGGGAAGAAGCAGCCCGTCTCCACCGTCACCCTGGAGTTGAAAAAGACTGATGCGAAGGAAGGCCGCTACACACTGCTCGTTTTCGTCGACGGCAACACGCTGGAGAAGAAAGACCGGGACTTGAACCAGCCGGTGCAGTTCTACACCGGAAAAGAAAACACTCTGTACGAAGTTGTGGTGAACGCGATCAGCAAGGACCAGGTGACCGGCTATCTCGCCACTCCGAAAGCTGCTCCCGCCCCTGCGAACACGCCTTGAGCGACGCGCTAAGGCAATTCCTGAGTTGCGGTGACGTTGCTGTTTTGTGCAAGGTCGCTGCTCCCTGATGGTCGCATCGACTAAAGTGCAATGGCTTCGGGATACAGTGACTCAGGAATTGCTTATTCCGGCAGATTCACTCTGCCCTCCGCAAGATCGCGGATGAGCCCCCGGTCGGCGGCCAGAAAATCATAAGTGGGAAGCTCTCTGAGCCGTGTCCAGCGAATCTCGTTGAAGATGCGGTTATCCAGCTCACCCTCGAATGTCTGCACCGCAAAGAATTGCAGGTCCACCGCGCCGCCGTTGCGGTAGTTATGAACGATGCGAATGATGGGCTCCCCAATCTGCGCGTGGATGCCCAGTTCCTCTTCCAGCTCGCGGGCAAGCGCCTGCTCTGCGGTTTCTCCCGGCTCAATCTTGCCACCGGGGAACTCCCACTTGAGCGCCATGGCCTGATCGGCGCGGCGCTGGCAAATCAGCACCGTGTCTCCGCGCAGAATTAATGCGGCGGAAACCAGGCGCACCCTTGCCCTGTCTGGTTCGACTTCTGGACCCACTGCTTCCAGTTTAAATGCAGTGCCCGGCCGGGCGGGCGCGGTTTCGGTTCAGAGCTTCGGGTCGTTAAGGATCGATTCGGGATAAAAGACCGCCCAACCCTTGCGTCCGGCAATTTCAGCCAGCGCGGGCGAGGGGTTCACCGGATACGCGCGCTTACCGGTATCGAGCATCGCCTCGTCGTGGATGGAGTTTCCAAACACCGCGTCGGGAGTAGTGATTCCAACGCGGCGCAGCGCTTCGACCTTGCCTGGTCCGGTGGGCGTATCGATCAGTTCGCTGGTAATGCGACCGTCGTGAATGCGCACCTCGGCGGCAAGCACGCGCGACGCAGGGATGTTGAAGCGGCGCACGCCCTCCTCAATCACCCAGTTGTTCGTGGAGCTGACCGCCCAGATTTCCGTCTTGCGCGCCTGAAGCTTTTCAATCAGCGAACGCAACTCGGGAAAGATGTGCGGCTCAATGTGCTGGCCAAAGTAGGTGGCCGCGGCGTGGCGAATCTCGTCCTCGCGCAGGTCGGCGTAAATTTGGACCATCTCGCCGCAAATCTGCTCCTCAGAAACCTTGCCCGCCAGATACAGACGGTACTGTGCGTCAATCCAATCGCTGGCATTGCGCGAGACCAACCCCTGATCGATGGACCAGGTCATGAACCCGCATCCGGCGTCGCCGCTCCACAGCGTTCCGTCGCAATCAAAAACGGCTACGGCGGGCGACTGAGCAAGTACAGCCTGCTCAAACTCGGCGGAGGTGTAACGGCGCGGCGTCGTGGGGGCGATGGTCATTCAGGCTCCTGCTCTTATTGTGCAACAGGATGAGCGGAGCGGGAGCCGGAGGGTCGAGTTATTGGGTCGGCGGTTCCTGGGGAATTGCCGCGCCATCGGAACGCGGATCGCCCGCCGCGAAGTTTACCTTGCGGCGGCTGTCCCGGACCACAGCCGCGCCCTGGCCCACCGTGAAGGAGAATGGCTCCAGCAGCTTGATCTTATGCCCGCGCGCCGCGAGGCCCTCGCGAACGTTCGCCGGAATGGTGCTCTCCATCTCCACATCGCAGCCGCCGAATGTCGGCTTGGTGAATCGCGGCTGTTCGAGCGCGGCCTGCACATTCATGCCGAAATCCACAATGTTGGAAACGAACTGCGCCTGGGCCTGCGGCTGGTTCCATCCGCCCATAATGCCAAAGCCGATGTGAATATCTCCCTTCTGCATAAACGCCGGAATAATGGTGTGCAGCGGGCGCTTGTGTCCAGCAAGGGAATTGGGTAGCCCCGGAGTGAGTTCAAAGCCTGCACCCCGGTCCTGAAAAGAAAAGCCGAGTCCGGGCGTAACCAGGCCTGTACCGTATCCCGCGTAGTTGCTCTGAATAAGCGAGACGATATTGCCGTCCTTATCGATAGTGGAGAGATAAATCGTCGAGTGGCCGTGCTTGTCCAACTCGGCCTCAATATCAGACGGCACCACCAGGCAGGAAGCCTTCTTCATATTGATGAGCTTCGCGCGCTTGGCCGCCAGGTCTTTTGAGATGAGTTGCTGAACTGGAACCGGAGTGAACCGCGGGTCGCCGACGTATTTGTACATATCGGCATAGGCAAGCTTCTTGGCCTCGATCATCACATGCAACGCATCGACAGAGTTGTGGCCGTATTGGGCCAACGGAAAGTGCTCCATGATATTGAGCATGGAAAGCGCGGCAATGCCCTGTCCGTTCGGAGGAAGCTCATAAACGGTCCAGCCGCGGTAGGTGGTGGACACCGGCTCGACCCACTCCGGCTGGAAGTCGCGAAAATCCTCAAGCGTGTGGACACCACCCTGAGCGTCGAGGAACTTGGGGCCTGGGGCCAGATCAGGTACGTCTCCTTGTAGCCGGGCTGGTTGACGAGCCGTTTGGCGACCCAGTAGCGCGCGTTGCGCTCTGCCAGCGGGAATCCGTTCTGCGCGTAATAGATCGCCGGCGCCAGAAGCTGGCTGAAGGGCAGCGTGCCGAAGCGCTTGTGCATGGCGTCCCATCCGGCGACCGCTCCGGGAACATCGACGGTCTCGACTCCGATGGGGTTGATCGAGGTAATGCCTTTGGACTTGAGATAGTCGATGGTCAGCGCCTTGGGTGTCCAGCCGCTGGCATTCAGGCCGTATAGCTTCCCGGTGTTGGCCTCGTAATAGATCATGAAGAGGTCTCCACCGATGCCGTTCACATACGGCTGGACCACCCCCATTACCGCGTTGGCCGCGATGGCCGCGTCAATGGCATTGCCGCCCTCCTCCAGAATGTGAGCGCCCGCCTGCGAGGCGAGAAATTGCGGGGTGGAGACGATTCCGAACTTCGAGACCACCATCGAGCGGCCCTGACCGGGGACCGACTTAAACTGCTGCGCGGCGGCGACTCCGCAGCAAAGGAACAATACGGCCAGACACGCGAGACGTTTCATAGCGCCTTCAGTGTTGAATACGATTTTGGACACATTATTCCACGGCTGGCCAAATCATCAATTAAATTGCTACGCGACCGCAAAACAGTGGTAGCATCAAGCGCAATTCAGCAGGTCCAGAAAGGGAGGAGCCGGGATGAAGCTGCTGCAATTGGGTATGGCGGCCGCCATAGCGGCGGGAGTGATGGTGGGTCCGCATGTTGCGAGCGCCCAGGCGCTGGGCGAAGCCGGGGCTTTGGGTGCGGGGCTTTCATCTGTCGGCTCGGCCTCAGGATCGGCTCTGGGCAACAGTATTAACCGGACGTTGACAAGCGAAGGACGTCGCGTCAATTCGAGCAGAGGCGCCTCGAACTCCGGCGGCGTCACGAATCTGCACTGGAGCCGCGAGGAACTCAAGCGCTCGCAGAAGACTACGCGGACACACGCGAAGGACAAGAGGGCGAAGTCCAAGAGTGGGAAGCCTCAGCCGGACTTCGTGATATTCGGAGCCGACCCCCCAAATGTCGACGCTGAGGACGCGCCCGTGGTCCAGCCCAAGGCTGCGCATCCATCTGCAAGCCAGCCCAAGGAGTCCAGGGACAAGGGTTCGTCGCGCCCGGGCGAAAATCACTGAGGGGTTTATATCTTGTGCGGGTCTAAAGTAGCACCGGGATGTCAGAGCCGACGATAGAGATATCATTCTGAAACCGATTCAGTTGGAGCAGCCCACGAAGTGCGCTTTCGCCTTTGGCACGATTAAGCATAGGGCCGAAGCGGATAGACGACAATGGAAACATCGGTTTCCCCGGCAGCGATGGATTCTGCCAAGGTATCAGTTTGATATACGGAACCATCAGACCCCTAGACGTTCTGAAATAAACCTCGGTAGGAGATTTTCCCCCATCGTCCACCCCCTGCTTCATCAAGCGTCTCTGGCGAGCCACCAAACGCCATTCTTGTTCTTCCGCGAATGCTGGATTCTTGAATGCGACAATTTTTTCGATGATCAGATCCTGAATCAATTCATAGAAGCCCTCATACCGAAGGGGGGAGTATTGATTTTGATTGGCAATCGCAGCATCAATGCCTTGAACAGCGGAAGCGATGTCCTTTAAGAGGCTCACGCAGGTTTGGATCTGGATGACTCGGTCATACACCACCTTTATCAGCCGGTTTGTGTAGGTTTTCGGCTCGGGATGAAGTTTTGTGTGGGAGGTGGATATGGGCATCCCAAGTGAGTAGCCACCAGATTTTCCATAGGCGCGCCATTGACTGAGCAAATTGTCCCTCTCGCAAAAACAAGCAACGAAGATCGAATGTGCCCAGGCGGCACGGCTAGATTCAAACGAAAATCCTGCTGACAAATCGTTGAGAAGGCGCAGGACGAACGCGTAGGCTTGTAGGTAATTCGCAGCTCCTCAATGGCGCTCAAGACTATACCGCATCCGTAGGAAACCTCTGAGGCATCATTCAGCAAATAAGCCAAACTGGCGTGAAGGCATTGAGACTCAATGATCCCGAGTAGCCCTTCTGCTGGCGTGTAATGATAGAGACATCCATTGGGAGTCCCAGTCCAGAGATCCCGGTTGTAGATTTGGATGAGCGAGTTGTAGGCCTGATTAAGAAGCTGATTATCTTGAGGGGTGTCCATGATCCTTAACGATTGCCCGCGAACCTAGCGGGCCGACTCCTCGATCTTCCGTTGCTCCTCTTCGTCGTCACCGCGCTTCTGCGGTGCCACAGTATGCGCCCAGATCGCGCCGGCAGCGAAACCGAGCACCAATGTCATCATTGAAGCGATAAACGCATGGGTCGCTGACATCCTTGCTCCTCCGCAGCCATATTACGACGCCACCAGATTCATTCTCTCAAAAGTGTCTCTAGTTTTTTGTAAGTGACTGAATGTAAATTGTGAGCTTTGGTAGCGCCATCGGGGATCGAACCCGAACTCTCCGCCTTGAGAGGGCGGCGTGTTAACCAGTTACACCCTGGCGCCGAATGAGTGGAGACAGGCGGGGAATCCACTGGATAAGCGGGCCGCCGGCTCTCTTGAATATATCAGAAGTTCTTCGCGGAATCGCCGAACGCCCGGCGCGCGCCTCATCAGAGACACATCTGCCGCGGCCCACGTCTCCGTGGCCCTTCCGCGTTTAGTTTGATGCGATTGGAAAGCATATTGCGCCGCATGGAAATTGTCGCGCGATCTGGTCAAACCCGTGCGCGGATTCCGCCGTCCTACCTTGCTGTGCTCGTCATCGTCAAACACATCAGGAGTCAATCGTGTCCATACCTCCCCAATTCGTTCGGCGTATTAAGGAACGGCTCTTGCAGCAGAAGCGTTCGCTCGAACGGTCAGCCTTGTCAGTAGTTGAGCAGGGCCGCGAAACCATTGCGGAAGATGCTCAGGACACTGCCGATCAGGCGGTGTTTTCATACCAAAAGGAATTGCTGTTTACGAGAGGCACACACGACCATGGCCAGCTTTCATTGGTGAAGGGCGCGCTGGAGCGGCTGAACGAAGGCAGCTTTGGCGAGTGCGTGAACTGCGGTAACCAGATCGGCCCAAAACGGCTGGAAGCGCTGCCGTGGACCCCTTACTGCATCGACTGCCAGGAAAAGATCGAGCGCGGCGAGATGGCCAACACGGAAAAAGCGGCCTGATGGCGAAATCCGGCCCCGTTCAGGGCCGGGCAATCTGCCCGTATTCCTGACCTGAGGCGCTCGGCAGCAGCACCCATAAGGTGTAGATCGCGAGCGCCGTCCCGGTAAAGGGCTTCAGAATCGTTAGAAACGCCGCGACAATCGCCAGAATCCGGGCCCATGGAGCGCGGGAGACGAGCGCCAGCCCGGTAACGAGTGACAACACCGTCCGGCCAATCACGATGGCGGTAATGAAGGGAACCAGCCACGGGATATGCCCAAAGGGATATGCTCCCCAGGGCCCGTGGTTCCAGTGCCCAAAATAGCCTCCAAAGAATCCTCCAAAGACCGACATGGCGATGAGCCAGCCGAGGAGCGTCCAGGCCGCATAGGCGATCCATAGGACGGAGAGCGCCTGAATATGGCGGTGGACCCGCGTATAGAACCATGCTCCCGACGCCGCCGCGGCTGGAGCAACAGGTACCTGCCGCCCGCAGTTCGGGCAGAACTGCTGGCCCGGAGGAATCATCTGTCCGCATCCGCTGCAATACATAGCGTGCTCCTTTCCAGCCAACAGCTTGAATACGGATGAGGGCCGTATTTTGTTCCCCGCAAACCATTAGGATTGGGTTGATGGCCTTGACTCGATCCATTCCGGGGCGCCTGAGCGATTGTAGCTGGTCTGCGCTGGAATGGGACCGCCTGCTCGAACTGCTGACCGGCTACGCACAGTCTCAGGTGGGCCGCGTATGGCTCCTGGGACTTGCGCCTTCCACCAATGCGGATTGGATCGCGCGCGAACATACATTAGTCGAGGAAGTGCGGCTCCTGCTGGGCGGCGACGGCGGCCTGCCCGCTCTGGCGGCGTTGTTCGACCCCTCGGACCTGCTCGCCAAAGCCCGGATTGAAGGTGTGGCCCTTGAGTCGGACGAGATTCGCTCCATCGCGACCCTGGCGGAAATCATTGCCGCCTGGGTCGATCTGGTGCGGACGCCGCCCGGTGATCTCGTGGACCGCCTGCCGCGTCTGCGTGAACTTTTCGGCGAAACGCTATCGCTCACGCTGCGGCCCTTGGCGGACTCGCTTCGCGGACGCTTTCTGCCCGACGGCACCCTCGCCGACGATGCCTCGCCCGAGCTGCGCCGCATCCGCCGCGAAATGGAGCAGCAGCATCGCGCCATTGAGAACAGCCTGCGGGCCGCTCTCCGCCGCTACTCCGAGGGCGGCTCGGCGCAGGAAGAGCTGATTACGATTCGCGGCGAGCGCTTCGTCATTCCTGTAAAGGCCGAGTGGAAGCGCCGCGCGCCCGGCGTGGTCCACGGAGCCAGCTCCAGCGGGCAAACCGTCTACGTGGAGCCGCTGGAAACAATCGAGCTGAACAATGAACTCGTCCGGCTGCTGGAAGAGGAACAGGCTGAGATACACCGCATTTTCGCAGCCATGACCCGGCAAATCGCGCAATACGCGGGCGTAATTCTCATCGGCGCGGAGGCACTGTGCGAAGTGGACAAGCTCGTCGCGCGGGCTCGGTTCGCTGCGGAGTACCAGTGCGAGCGTCCCCGATTTGCAGAAGTGTCAGCCCCTGAATTGTCGCTGAAAGCGGCGCGTCATCCGCTGCTGGAAAGCCGCTTGCGGAGGCAAGGCGGCTCCGTCGTTCCCATTGATCTTTCGCTCACCGGCCCCGACCGGCAGCTCATTGTCAGCGGCCCCAACACTGGTGGAAAATCTGTCTCGCTCAAAACTGTGGGGCTACTGGCAATGATGGCCCAGAGCGGCGTTCCGGTTCCGGCCGCGGAGGCCGTCCTTCCGCTGTTCAACGCGTTTCTGGCCGACATTGGAGACGCGCAGTCCATCGAGCAAAACCTTTCCACCTTCTCCGCGCACATTGCGAACGTCAACCGCATTCTCGCGCGGGCCGATGGGCAATCGCTGGTGCTGATTGATGAGCTTGGCTCGGCGACCGATCCGGACGAAGGCTCCGCGCTGGCCGTCGCGGTTGCGGAGCGGCTGTTGAGGGCCGGTGCTTGGACGATCATCTCGACCCACCTGGCAGCGCTGAAAGTCTATGCGGAAAACACCCCAGGCGGGGTGAACGCGGCCGTCGGACTGAATGAGGAAACGCTCGCGCCGACCTATCAGCTTCGGCAGGGAATTCCCGGCGCATCGGCTGGCATCAGCATGGCGGCGCGGCTCGGCATGAATGCGGAAATCGTGTCGGCGGCGCGCTCGCGTCTGGGCTCGCAGACCGAGGAGATCGGAAAGTTTCTCGACCGGCTTCACGAGCAACTCCGCGAATTAACGGCGGA
>DASTXK010000167.1:0-25927 GCA_035765555.1 Acidobacteriaceae bacterium | reverse complement strand
CAGGAGGCGAACGATCCGATCCTGGCCAGTATTATTGCACCGACCACGACGGCGATGGTGAACTTTGTGACGCGCACGGTGGGCTGGAAGATCGACGCGCGCTACAACACGCTTTCCTACGAGGTGGGCCGGCTCTGGAACCGCGACCAGACGCTGCGCAGCGGCTCGGTGGAACAACTGCGGCAGTCAGTGGCTGCCGATCCCAAGCTGCGCGTGCTGATCGTGCATGGGTGGAATGATCTTTCCTGCCCCTTCATGGGATCGCTGCTGACGGTGAACCAGATGCCGGTCATGGGCGATCCGACGCGGGTGCAAGTGAAGGAATTTCCGGGCGGGCACATGTTCTACACCCGGCTCGACAGCCGCGAGGCGCTGAAGAAGGACGTGGAGCAGATGTACCGGACGCACTGAAGCGGCGGGGCCGTCATTTGTTTGACACGAGTCCGGCCCCGGTTCTATGCTCAAATCACAATGAAGCTTTCCGCTCCAACCTGTATGTGTCTGTGCTGCTGCTGTCCGTGCGGCCTCATGCGGGTGTGTTCCTAGAGCGAAATTGGTTTAAAGCGCACTGGCCCACCCGCAGAAGCTGCGAGGTGGGTTTTTGGTTTTCTCAACAAATTTCATTCAGCACCCCGGAAAGAGGCAAACGATATGTCACTACGCATTAATGATGTAGCACCCGACTTCACCGCAGAGACGACGCAGGGAACCATCCACTTCCATGACTGGATCGGCAACAACTGGGCCGTGCTCTTTTCCCACCCCAAGGACTTCACTCCGATCTGCACGACCGAACTGGGTTCCATGGCGGTTCTCTATGACGACTTCGCCAAGCGCGGCGCCAAGATTCTGGCCGTCAGCGTGGACACGGTTCAGGACCACAAGAACTGGGTCAAGGACATTCAGGACGTGTGCGGCTCCGAGGTGAAGTACCCGATCATCGCCGACACAGAACTGAAGGTCGCCAAGCTTTATGGAATGCTGCCGGCCGATGCAGGCGACACCTCCGCGGGCCGGACGCCCGCGCTGAACGCGACGGTTCGGAATGTTTACATCATCGGGCCGGACAAGAAAATTAAGCTGATCCTGATTTATCCCATGTCCGCGGGCCGCAACTTCCACGAGATTCTGCGCGCGCTGGACGCAATCCAGATGACAACCAATCATCCGGTTTCGACGCCGGCCAACTGGAACCCCGGCGATGACATTGTCATTGGCGGCTCGGTGAGCAACGAGCAGGCGGCCACGCAGTTCCCCGGCTTCAAGACCATCAAGCCATACCTGCGCACCGCGGCGGCGCCGAAGTAGACGGAGCCGTTTCATTCGGTTCCCCGCCGCGTTTTCCCCCGGCGCGGCGGAACGTGAGCACCGGTGGCGAAGGGGCTAACGCGCTGGTCTGCAAAACCAGTATTCGCCGGTTCAATTCCGGCCCGGTGCTCCAGCAAATTCAATCCATTCATCTTCCCGCGTCGTGGAGACCGAAAGCGAACCAGTTTGTCCGCGCCAGTTCAATACCGACGCTGGGGACAGGGAAGATGGACCTCCGCGCCATAAAGCCACTGGCAGCTTCGCTGGCCACGGAAGTTGAGACAGAAGCCCAAGTTTGAATACATTACACTCGTCACATGAGCCGCGTTGCACGTATAGCTGCCATGTACTTCTGCTTTGGGGCCGGGATCGCACTTGCCGCCTCCGCTTCGTTTCCGGCTTGGATGCTCGGCCCCTTCACTCGTCCCGCGCAAGACGCTCCGGTGATTACTCCGAACCCCGGGGCCCTCTTTCACGGCCCTCTTCGCGGAGCGCCTGTTCGCTGGGAAGCGCTTCACACCTTTAACCCGGCGGCTATCGTCCGCGACGGAAAAGTCTACGTTCTCTACCGTGCCGAGGACGACACGGGAACCAGCGCCATTGGAATGCATACTTCGAGGCTGGGGCTGGCGACCAGCGCGGACGGAATTCACTTCACCCAATCTGCCCAACCCGTTTTTTATCCCGCAAACGACACTCAAAGAGGTCGCGAATGGCCGGGAGGAGTGGAAGATCCGCGCATCGTGCAGTCTGAGGACGGCACCTATGTTCTCACCTACACGCAGTGGAACCGGAAAACCTATGACATCGGCATTGCAACATCCCGGGATTTGATCCATTGGGTCAAGTATGGCCCAGCCTTTGGCTCGACCGGAAAATATGCTCATCTGCGCTACAAATCCGCCGGAATTCTGACGCGACTGGACGGCGCACGGCTCATTGCGGCAAAGGTACACGGCAAATATTGGATGTACTGGGGCGAGGGTCATGTCGGCGTCGCCACCTCAACAGACCTGATTCATTGGACTCCTGTAGAAGGCGCCGATGGAAAGCCGCTGGTGTTGCTCGCGCCCCGCGCAGAACACTTCGACAGCGCCCTGCCTGAAGTCGGACCGCCGGCGCTGCTCACTCAACACGGAATTCTGCTGATCTATAACGGGAAAAATGGCGGAAAAGAGGTTGGGGGCGCCGACGGCGCGGCGGCCCTGGCAGCCGATCCGTCCCTTCCGCCAGCGACATACTCCGTGGGGCAGGCGCTTTTTTCCGCTGATGACCCCGCACACCTGCTCCGTCGCACGGACAAGCCATTCTTCAAGCCGGAAATACCTTTTGAACGCAGCGGTCAATACGCGGCGGGAACGACTTTCGCCGAGGGACTCGTCTTCTTTCGCGGCAAATGGTTTCTCTATTATGGTTGCGCGGACTCGCTGGTCGGCGTCGCCATCGCGTCACCGGATTCTTCCGCGAGCCGTTAAGCCAATAACGCTGTATCGTGTGTCGCATAGCAGCGGGCCGGGCCTCAGCTCAATTTGAGCGGGTAAGTTTGCCAGTAATGACGCTTTCCCGCTCCGCGTCCGCATCCCGGCCAAGCTCACGGTAGGCTTGGGCCAGCAGCCAGTGCGTCATGCGGTTGTTGGCGTCCATTTTTTCCGCGCGTTCCAGATACATGACCGCGCCCGACGGATCTTTATCGGCCAGCAGCGCCTTGCCTAACAATATATATGGGCCCGTGGCGGTCGGCTCCAGCAGCACCGCGCGCTGGAGCGCCTGCTCCGCCTGAACATAATTTCCCGCCCGCACGTATGCGTCTCCGAGCCGGTCATAGACGCTTCCGTCCAGCGGATTCACCGCGCGCTCCTTTTCCAACTCGGCAATGGCGGCGCCCGGGTCCTGGCGCGCCAGCGCAAGTTCGCCCAGCAACTCGTGGGCATGGGGAAGCTTCGCATTCAGAGTCAACGCCTTTTCCGCGTACTGCCGCGCCTCCCCCGGTTCGTTCTGCCGGAAGAGCATCCGCGCAGCAATCAGATAGGCGGACGCGGAGTCGGGCGCAAATCCGTACTGATGCGCGAAAGCGTGCCTCGCATTGTCATACTGGCGGGTCTGCAAGTAGCACAACGCAAGCACATAGCTGGGATCAACATGGGTGTGCGCGGTCCAATTCGCCGCCGACTCCAGCAGCGGAATCGCCTGCGCGGGACGACCCAGGCGAAACAACGTCAACCCCCGCAACTGCGCGGCTTCGGTGTCGTGCGGATCATCCTCCAGCGCGCTGGCAAACGCGGCATCCGCCTCAGCGAATTTTCCCTGCTGGTAATAAGCAAGGCCGAGCAGGCGGTCCACTCCGGCCGGAACCGGCTGGCGCTGCTTGAGCGCATTCAGTTGCTTGATTGCTGCGGCGATCCGCCCGCGATCAATTTCCTGACGCAATTGAGGAATCACCATCTCAGCGGAAGCAGATTGGGAAGGGCCGGCAGGCGGCGCGCTCCTCTGCGCCATTGCCGGAAGGGCCGCCACACAGAGCGAAAGAGAAAACAGCCCGCAGGCAGCTAACAGAGAACCACGATTCATAGAAAAGCCATACCTAAAGCGCGGCTAAAAAACGCCGACGCAATCCAGTCTACAAAAATAAAAGAGGGAAGCCGCAGCTTCCCTCTTTATGGTGAAGGCAGTCTGGCCGATCAGAACTGAATGCGGGCCGAGAACTGCAATTGACGAGGGCTGGCTTGTCCCGGAGGACCTTCTCCGTTTGCGCCCGCGCCATTGGTGATGTTGCCGTTACTGTCCACGTTTCCGGTGTTCGGATTGGCGGGGTTAATGTGGTTGAACACGTTGAAGAAGTCGACCCTGAACTGCGCGAAGAGGTTCTCATGAATCGGGAAATTCTTCTGCAGCGCCGCGTCCACATTCCACAGGCCGGGGCCCCAGGCGTTGTTCCGTCCTGAGGTACCGATCTTGTCAAGTGCCGGGCAGGTGAAGCCGCCGGCGGGCGTTCCATTCGGGTCGGAGCTTGACGGGCAGAGCGTGTTGCTGCCTGTCTCAACCGACTGGTAGTACGGCCGCAGGTGACGCACGGGGTCAAATTTCCCAAGATGCGTGTGCAAACTGCTGGAGCTTCCATCCGGATAGCACGGCGCGGATGTGCCGCCAACCGACGAAGCGCATTGGTTCATGCCCAGAGTGAACGGCAGGCCGCTGGAGATGTTAATGATGGGGCTGACCTGCCAGCCGCCAATCACCTCATCCACCGCCTTTGGAGCGCTGCCAAGGAAACGCTGGTTATGTCCGAAGGGCAGCTCATACATGCCGTACGTGATCCACACCGACCTGCGAAGATAATCGTCGTTGCCGCGTTCCGGAGCCTTGTCCCATGTGGCATAAGAACTGGCAAAGTTGACCGCCTGCGCGTAGGCGTAGCTGGAGTTGAAGGACAAGTTATGCGAAAACTGCTTATTCACAGTAATCTGCAGGGCGTTGTAATGCGTGTCCTGGTCGTCGCCGTAGTAGCCGATGCCCTGGGTCCATCCGCAAGCACCCGCCGGCAAACCTTCGCCGGTTGGCTGGATATAATTACTATCCCTACAGGCAGCCAGAGATCCGCCATAATAGCGCCTCAGGAAATTGGGGTTGGCAACCGCGCCGTCGCCAGGAATCGGATTGCTGCAGTTCGGTCCCGCCGGCCAGCAATTGCCGCCCGCCGGATCATAGTGCAGCGCGTTGCCGGTTATACTGTACTGCGCCGGCAGGAAGATCGCTGCTTCGTTCGGGTTGGTGTTGTTGCCGTCACCCGAACTCAGCGTGTGCGTGCCCTTGTTGCCGACATACGCTACAGTGACCGTCATGGTGGAAGTGAGCGACCGCTGCACGCTTAGGTTCCATGCGTCAATTGTGGGCAGCCGCAGCGGGTTGGGACGCGCTTTGGTGCTCACCGCGTAACCGGGGTTGGGCAGCAGCCCATTCGACGGAACGGTCACTGGCGTGTTGGCCGGAGGGCCATTCACCAGATCAAACGGCTGCGAGTAGTTTGTGGCGGTGTTGCCGTTGGAGCTGATTTCCTGGTTGGCCAGCACCGGCAGGTTCTGCGTCACAACGTGACCAAAGATCGAGCCGAAGACGCCCAGGTCAAAGCTGCGTCCATAACCGGCCCGGACCACGGTTTTGTCGTTGACCTGATAGGAAAGGCCAAGGCGCGGGTTCCATGTGTTCCTGGCCGCCTGCCAGCCCATGTTGTTTCCGTTACCTCCGACGCCAGCGACGTGAAGATAGCCGGTATCGAGGTCCATGAGCGCGCCGTTGCCCGCCGCATTCACAGATTCTGGTGAGTAGTATTCATAGCGCGTTCCGAAGTTGACGGTCAGCTTTGGAGTGGCGCGCCATGTGTCCTGTCCGTAGAAGAAGAACCGTTTCTGGAACTCCTTCGCATTCGTGGACGTGCTCACATAACGGCCATACTGCTGCACATCGCCGAGCACGAACGAAGCAAGGCCAAGACCGCCAGCAACGTTACCGTTGTTGTCGTACCCCGCGGTTGCCCCACCGTTAAAGCCGAAGAGCCCTGTCCGGTCTGTGTCGCTCGGCACGCGCAGGTTGCGCGCGTAGCGAAGATCAACGCCGAACTTCGCGGTGTGGTTGCCGATGATCTTCGTCCAGTTATTCACCAACTGGAATTGATCTTCGCGTTCCGTCAGAGGGCAGTTGCAACGGTTGATGTTGAGTCCGGCGCCCCACTCCGTCTGGCCGCCGTTCGGCATGGATATCTGGAAGCCGGCCAAACCATTCGTGATTGGCTGGCCCGAAATATTGAGGCCGCCCCACCCGAGCTGGTCCATGGCCGTGGTGTCCTGGTCGAACTTGGTATCGCCAATGTTGTAGCGGTAGTAGCCCAAACGGAAATCAGTTAACAGCGTTGGGCTGATGGCGATATCCATGCCCGCCGCGAGACTGTCGTTGTGCCCTTGGGAATTGCCGCCGTATCCGCCGATGCCGAAGCCCGGGCCGCCGCCATCTCCAAGCAGCGTTGTGCCGCTCAGGACATCGGTAAACCGGCTGAAGCGCACAAAGGCGTGCGATCCTGTCGAAACCTTGTCGTCAACACGCACGTCCCACTGGTCCGAATTGAACAGTCCAGTGCCGCCCTGAACAAAGGTGTCCACCAGGCCGCTTGCGCCAACTTTGTTCGGCGCGTACTTGGAGATCACCTTGAGGTAGTTCAGCGCCGGCTGCGAGAGTTGATTCGCGGGAATCACGTCACCCGGATATTCCGTCGCCACGCCATTCACGTTCTGGTAAACGGGATAGCTCAAGCTTCCGCTGTTGTATTCGCTGAAGTCGCAGCCCGGAACTCCGTTCGAGGCCACGCTGTTGCCCAGGCAGGTGGACATGACGTGCGCCGTGGGAACGATGCTTGATGCGGACGTGCCGACCTTCTGGCGGGTTCCCTGATAATCGCCAAAGAAAAACAGCTTGTCCTTGATGATGGGCCCGCCAAGTGAACCGCCGAAGATGTTCTTCAAGCCGGGCGCAATGGTGCTCGCCGGGTTGCCACCAAAAGCCGGGAATTGGTTGTACGGGTCCTTCGCAAGGTTGGCCGTGCTGGTGCGGTAATCAAATGCCGAACCGTGAAAGTTGTTCGAGCCTGATTTCGTTTGCACGGTCACGAAGGACGAGACCGCCTTGCCGAACTCCGCATCATAGTTCTGCGTGGTGATCTTGGTTTCGGAGATTGCGTCCATGTTCGGGTTGACGACGATGATTCCCAGAATCGGGTCCTGGTTGTCGGTTCCGTCAAGGCTGTAAGCGACGCCGCCAAAAGCCTGCCCGTCAATCTGGATCTGCGCGCTGGCCTGCGGGTTCTCGTCGGCCGCGTGGCTCCAGGGCAACAACTGCGCGCCCGGAATCAGCAGTTGCATGTTGGTGAAGTTTCGTCCCGCGACAGGAAGGTCCTGCACTTCCTTTGAACTGAGGACCGTGGCCACATCCGTGTGGTCCGTCTTCAGCAGAGGAATCGCATTCGCATTCACCTGAACCGTCTGGGTCGTTTCGCCCGCGCCAAGCGATGCGTCAATTCTCAGCGAGGTGTCGGAAAAGACATGATTGTTTTTCTGGACAAACGTCTTGAACCCGTTGAACTCGACCGTCACGTCGTAGGTATCAGGGATGAGGTGTTGGACTGTATAGTCACCGCTTGCGTTCGAGAGGGATTTAACGGACACGCCCTTTTGAACGTCGGTAACTGTGATGGTTGCTCCTGGGATCGCTGCGCCTGTGGAATCCGTAACGGTTCCGTAAATGGAACCATAAACCGTCTGTCCGAAGGCCCGTGGGGCGGGCAACAGACAAAGGGCGCACGCCAGAGCGACCAGCAGTGGGACTGCCAGCACTCGGCTTTTCATTGTGGAAACCTCCAAAAAGCTTACTACTGCACTTTAATAGGGCTCCGCTGTGTCATGTGCTGCCGCGGGCCTCGTTTTAAGCCGGAGGGTTCCGGCCGGCAGGGTACGCGGGATCTTTACAATCGTCCGCACGCTGTTCCTTGCCAATGTAAAAGCATATTGCTCCAGAGGGAAGGTTGCTGTCAACACTTTCCAAACGATGTTGTCGAGTGAGGCAATACACCCTTCGCCGAGAGTGATTGCGAACTCTGGATTCGCTGCAAATGGCGGAACGCCGAATTCAATTTCTTTCGCGGATCATCGTATTGGACCGCGGAGCGCACTTTTTTTGCAGTGTTATATTGAAACGGCATTACAGGAGGCAGTCAGTGGTTCGTGTGAGATTCATTCGCAATTTGATTCAATTTCAGCCTGTCGCTGCTTTCATCGCGCTTGCGATTTGCGCGGCGACGCTCGCTGCAAAGCCTGCGATGGCGCAGCAGAACAATGGCCCATGGTGGAAGCACGCGGTGATTTACGAGATTTATCCGCGAAGTTTTCAGGACTCCAACGCCGACGGCGTCGGCGATTTGAATGGCATCACTTCCCGTCTCGATTACCTGCATTCTCTCGACATCAATGCCATTTGGCTCTCGCCGATTTATCCTTCACCTCAAGTCGATTTCGGTTACGACATCTCGAACTACGAAAACATCGACCCGCAGTACGGCACCCTCGCTGATTTTGACAACCTGCTTGCCCAAGCGAAGAAGCGCCACATCCGCATCATCATGGACCTGGTGATGAACCACACCTCCGATAAGCATCCATGGTTCGTTGAGTCGGCAAGTTCCCGCACCAATCCCAAGGCCGACTGGTACTGCTGGAATGACGGTGTTCCGGTGAACTCGCCCGGCGTGACCGCGTACCAGAAAAAATATGTGCATGACGGCATGGTGCCGCCCAATAACTGGCAGTCGGAGTTCGGCGGCTCCGCATGGGAGTGGGACCCCGCGCGCAAGCAGTTTTACTACCACAAGTTTTATAAGCAGCAGCCGGACCTCAACTGGCGGAATCCCGCTGTGGAGAAGGCCATGTTTGACGCGGTCCGCTTCTGGCTCGACCGCGGGGTTGCAGGCTTCCGGCTTGATGCCATCACCACGCTCTTTGAGGATCCGCAGTTGCGCGATGAGCCGGCGCTCGGCGGCACCGACGTCTATGGCGATCCGAACATAAGCGATAAGTACACGGACAATCTTCCCCGCGTCCACGATGTTGTCCGGGACCTTCGCAAGGTCATCGACTCCTATCCTGGGCATCGCGTGCTCATTGGCGAAACTTATCTCGCCAGCGTACAGGACCTCAACCGCTGGTACGGCGGGGCGGCCCGCAACCAGTTGCAGTTGCCCATGGATATGCAGGTAGGCATGATCAACAAGATGGATGCTTCGCTCTTCCGCAAGCGTATTCACCAGGCGGAAACCGATATAAGCGGCAACCAACCGCTCTTCGTCTTCGACAATCACGACAATGTCCGCAGTTGGAACCGCTACGGAGACGGCGTTCATGATCAGGCGATCGCGCGAGTGCTCGCGTCGGTGCTCCTCACCACTCGCTCGACGGCGCTCATGTACAACGGCGAAGAAATCGGCATGGTCACTACGCCTCCCAAAACAAAGGCGGATGTGAAAGACCCCATCGGCAAACTGGGCTGGCCCAAGTTCAAAGGTCGCGATGGCGAGCGCACTCCCATGCAGTGGAGCGACACGAAAGATGCGGGCTTCAGCACCGCCGCGACGACGTGGCTGCCTGTGGCCTCGGACTATCCCACGGTCAATGTCGAGACGGAATCCGCGAAGCCGCATTCTCTGCTGAACTGGTACAAGCAACTCATCTCCATGCGCGCGACGAATCCCGCGCTGCGCGATGGGGAGCAGGCCATGCTCGATAAGAACAATCCGTCAGTGCTTTCTTACGTCCGCAAAGGCGTGGATGGAGGTTCGAGCATCGTCGTCGCGCTCAATTTCACCGCACAGCCGCAAACCGTATCTCTGGATGCGGGGGCGGAAGGCGTCTCCGGCAGCACAGTCAAGACGCTGCTCACGGATGCGCAGTCTCTCGCGCACCAGAGTAGTCTTCAGAACATCTCGCTGCCGCCCTTCGCATCCTGGATTGGCAGCGTGCAGTAATCCAACTTAAACACAAAGAAAGCGGCGCGTGAGTTCTGACGCGCCGCTTTTCTCTTTTGAATTTGTCTACCAGGACAGCGATACCGATTTTTCCTGATATTCGATTCCCGGTGCGAATTTCACGCGCATGCTTTCAAGTCCCGCTTTCGTCGTGGCCGACACAAGTTCACCGCCGGTTACATGCAGCGCACTCTCGATTCCATTGCGGCGCACATCCAGCACTGCCGAGGTTCCCCCTTCCGCCTCAAGATCGAGCGTGAGCGAGTGCGCTGTCCGCGTTTCACCCAGTACCTTCACCTGTGTGGTGCGCGCTCCCGGCATAGGCAAATGGCGCGGAATCGCAACCTCGACCGGCGGCAGGGCAAAGTCGATCGCTTCGCCACCCGAAGCTTCGTGCGCCCCCTTAGCATCCGTTACAAGGCGAACTGCCGGGCCGCTCAATTTTGCGAGCTTCGCCGTCAGCTTCTCTCCGCGCCGCTCAAACCGCACTGAGCAGACAGACGCGCCGACGTGTATGCGGTCCACCTCAACCCAATCCCAATCCGCCGGCAACTGCGGATCCACATGCAATTCGTGCGTCACCGCATCCGGCTGTATCCCGAACAGGCCGCGCAGCAGCGGTGTTACGACCATGGCCGAGGACCAGAGCTGGTGGCTCGTACTCCGTCCCATCGGTGCAAAGAACGCGCCCGAGAGCAACTCCGTGACCGCACCCAGGTCCTGGTTTGTGGTCTGCTCCGCATTCTGCATCAGATCCGCATACCCGGCCAGCGGATGGCCCGTCCGGTACTCCGCCACTGAGGCCCATCCCGTGAACAGCGGCCACACTGATCCCTGGTGATAGCTGATCGGGTCGTAGTTGCGGTCGCTTTCCGCAATATCGCGCAATCCCCAATCGGTATCGAAGTCATGCGATGCCCATTGCCGGAAGGATGGCTCCGCACGCGCAAGACCATGCTCGCCGTCCCACCATGCAATCATCGGAAACATGGTGTTGGTCGCGTCTACCGTGCCGTTCGGGTTTCGGCTGAATGCGTACTGCTGTTTCGACGGCTCGTAATATTCTGCTTCGATTTTGGCTGTAATCATCTTCGCTCGTGCCGCCGCGGCGTGGAACTGGCCGGCATCTCCGAGCCAATCCTCCATCTTCGCCATCGCGGCGGACGCCTCACGGTCCAGTTCCGCCAGATAGATTTCCTGGTGCGGCATGCCGCCCGGCCAACTCTCGACCCAGCCTGTGCCTTGCGAATTGTCGTAGATGCCGTCGCCATCCGAATCGTGTGTTGTTTCAAAACGCCAGGCTCTCTCGACAGCCTCACGATGGCTGCGCAAAAAAGACACGTCGCCGCTCGTGCGCACATAGTCGCGCATTGCCATCAGGAACAGCGGAGTCGAATCCGCCGCCGCGTACATATAGGGCAAAGATTTCCAGTCCACGAACGCCGCCGTTTGCGAATACTCGTGCATTATTTTTCCGTCATCACGCTGACGCGCGATAAGAAACGCCAGCTCATCCCGGGTCAGATTGAAGTCTCCAAAGCTGTTCACCGCGTAAATCGTGTAGAGCGCGTCCCGCCCAAAGAACCATCCGAAGCCAGGCCGCGCTGTATCTCCCGAGGAAAAATACCCCGCCACCAGCGCGGTTCGGCCGGAGGGCAGCGCCCGCGCCTTCAACTGCTCAATCGCGATCTCCGCCCAGGCAAAGTCATTGTTCAATGCCGTATTCGGCGTGTGAATCGCCGTGTCGTTCTCTTCGATCTGCCGATATTGAAGCGCGTGCGCCGCATACAAACGCGGCAGCTCCGCATTCAACTGCTCCAGATCCGTGCGCAATGCCTGGTTGGACGCTGTTTTTTGGGTCCGACCAATCGCCATCAGCAGCGGAAAATACCGGCTTCCGTCTCGCGCCGGATCATAGTGCAGCTTAAGCTGCAGCGGGTAAAAATGAGGCTTCTCCTGATATGGAGCCATAATTCCAGGCTCCGTCTCCGGCATGCCAATCGCCCCGGCGAGGTCAGGGAAATCAGTGTGCAGCACATAAAATCCGCCAGCGCCCTCCTTAACCCATTCGGCGGAGGGTGTTCCCTGCGTCGGCTTTGGCCACATCGGACGCATCTCCGGTGTGAAGCTGAAGGTCAGCTCCAGCGGCCGCGTCGAATCAATCTGAAACAAAACAACTGCACCCGTGCCCTCCGGCGATTCATCCGGAGCGAACATGATTTGCCGGACCGTGAATGCAATATGCGAATACGTGATCACCGTGTGATCCGGATATACCGAAATTTCCGCAGCATCCTGGTTCAAGTAAATCGGCACGGGATAATCTTTTAGCCTGGCCGTAATCTTGAAATGGCTCAATAGCTTCACCGGCAGCACCCACGCCTCAAACGTTCCCTGCTGCTGACCAAGCAATGCGCCGCGTATACCTGCGACTGTGAACGGTTCTCCGGCATCAACGCGCTTTTGAATTGCAAGGCCGCTCTCCGGCAACGCAAACGACTTCACCACATGGAACCCAACGGGCTGCGCTGCCGCTATGCCGCTCACGCCGAACAGCAGCGCCAGTGTCCAAAATGCCTGCTTCATTCATCCTCCAAAAAATTGACAGAACGTATTCAAGCTTATGCGCGCCGAAAGCCCCGCCCTTGAAAGCGCAATATCCGAGAGCAAGTATAATGACGCTGCCATGCCAAAGCCGCACGCGTCTTTTTTGCTGCTCTGCCTGTTTGCCTTTTCTCCGGCCCTCGCGCAATCAAAAAAGGCGGCAACAACGGAATCCAATCTTCGCGCCGCAACCGCCGCGTTCCGCGCGGGGTCTGCGGCATATCAGCACAACGACCTGCGCACTGCGCACGCTGAATTTGCAAAACTCGTCCGGCTTGAGCCGCAGGTCGCCGCGGGGCACAGCGCCTTCGGCACGGTCCTGCTCGCCGAGGGCGATCTCCATTCCGCGGCAAAGGAATTGGCAATCGCGCACAAACTCGATCCGCACGACTCTTCAGCGATGCTCGGCCTGGCCATGGCGTGGTCGCAACTCGCGCGTTACAAAGAGGCGATTGGAATGTTCAGTGCGCTTGCCCGCGAAAGCAGCAGTCCGTTGCCTGCGAATGCCGTCATCGATTGGGCTGCGGCATTGGCTGCTGGTGGTCATACCTCTGATGCCCAGGCGAAGCTCACCTCAGCACTGAAAGCCGATCCCCGGAACGCGCAACTCCATGACGCACTCGGCTCGCTGCTCGCCCGGCAAGGCCGATTTGAAGCGGCGGAATCTGAATTTCGCCGGGCGATCGCGCTTGACTCATCGCTCGCGTCCGCCTATTACCATCTTGGCTCTCTGGACCTCGACCGCAAGGACCCTCAGAGCGCTGTCACTCAACTGCGGCAGGCATCTGAACTCGCCCCTGCGAATGTAAGTTACCTGGTCCAGCTTGGCCGCGCGCTTCACTACAACGGAGATATGGACGACGCGCTGAAAACCTTACGCCGCGCGCTCCAAATCGATGGCCGCTCCATTGATGCCAGATACACATTAGCCCTCACTCTTCAATCCAGCGGAGACTTCGCTGCCGCCTTGCCGCTTTTCAAACAGGTGGCCGCGGCCCGCCCGACTGATCCGGCCACTCTCACCAATCTCGGCTTAGTGATGGTGCAGACCGGCGATGCAAAAGGCGCGATTCCGGTCTACGAAAAAGCGCTCGCCGCAGGAGGAAACAGCGCAACCCTGCATGAGGATTTGGGTGTCGCTTATCTCCAGCAAAGCGACCTCAATCACGCAATTGAGCAATTTCATAATGGTCTGACCACAGAGCCGGACGACGCCAACCTGCATTACGATCTCGGACTGGCGCTCAAGCTTAAGGACGATCCAAAAGCCGCCGCTGCGGAATTGGAAAAAGCTGAATCTCTTGCCCCCAATCTGCCCGATCCTCCCTACACACTCGGTGTTCTCTACATGCAGTTGGGCCAATTTGATAAAGCCGCCGCAAAGCTCGAGCGCGCCGTCGCGCTAACCCCCGGCAATGGTCAGGCGTGGGCGCTCCTCGGCAGCATATACAAGCAGACCGATCAGCCGGACAAGGCCATCGCCGCGCTTCACAAGGCAATTGCATTGCTGCCCAAGCAACCCAGCCCGCACGTCACTCTCGGGTCTGTACTCGCGTCAAAAGGAGACCGCCAGGGTGCGGCCGCCGAGCGCAAAATTGCCGCCGAACTTACCCGTGCCGCGGTCGGCCGGCAACGCGCCACCTTCGCGCTGGAAAGCGGCAAGCTCCTGCTTAAGCAGGGAAAAATACCTCAGGCCGTCGCGCAGCTCAAGTCCGCCGTGCAGGCCGACCCCACCTCGGCCGATGCTCACGCACAGCTCGCCGAGGCCTTCGCACAACAGGGCCGAAACGCGCAGGCCGCACTCGAACGCCGCAAGGCGGCCCAGTTGTCACATTCCACAGTCGGCACTATGGGAGGACCGCTGCCATAGCCTGATCTTTGCACCTCATTGCGCGCGCAACTATACTCGACCCACAAATTTACCGCACAACCGCACGACCAACTATTATCAGGAGCTTCGATTGCGCTGGTCACGCCGCACCTTTCTTTCTTCCCTCTCGCGCACGGCCCTGGTTCTCACGTTTGACGATGTACTCGCGCTCGCCCAACCGCAGTCGGCCATGGGCGCAAAAGCAGGCGGTCAATTTGGAGCGCAGTCCTCTTATCACGCGCAGTCTCGTCCTGCTCCCCATCGCCTTCCGTCGCCAGTCGCGCGCACTCCGCTCAACGTGAATTTTGTCGATGTAGCGAGAGAGGCTGGCCTTAATGCAAAAACCGTCTATGGCGGCGAACACCGCAACCGTTATCTGCTGGAAACCACCGGCTGCGGCGTCGCATTCTATGACTACGATCACGACGACTGGCTGGACATCTTCCTTGTCAACGGGACACGCCTTGGCGGTTTTCCCAAAGGTGAAGCGCCGGTCTCACGGCTCTTCAAAAACAACCGCGACGGCACTTTCACCGACGTCACCCTGAAGGCGGGCGTCGCGCGCAGCGGCTGGGGACAGGGCTGCTGCGTTGGCGATTACAACAACGATGGCAATGACGATCTTTTTGTTTGCTACTACGGCCAGAATGTTCTCTATCGCAACAACGGCGACGGCACCTTCACCGATGTGACCAAACAGGCGGGCCTGCTTCAGGAAAGGACCCGCTGGAACTCAGGCTGCGCCTTCCTCGACTACAACCGCGATGGCCATCTTGATCTCTTCGTTTCCAACTACATTGACTTCGATATCAAGACCGCGCCCATTCCAGAAGTCGCCGGATGCGAATACAAAGGGATCCAGGTGGCCTGCGGTCCGCCGGGACTACAGGGTGGCAAGAATATCCTGTATCGCAATAATGGCGATGGCACTTTTACAGATGTTTCCGAAAAGTCCGGCATTTGGGACACGATTGGGACCTACGGCCTCTCAGTTGGCGTCGCCGATTTTGACAACGACGGCTGGCCCGACATTTATGTCGCCAACGACTCCACCGCCGCAACGCTGTATCAAAATCAGAAGGACGGCACGTTCAAAGACTCCGCCATTGAAGACGGCGCCGCCTACTCGCCCGATGGCAAACCTCAGGCCGGCATGGGTGTTTCCGTTGGCGATTACAACCGCGACGGCTGGCTCGACATCGTTAAGACCAATTTCGCCGGCGACACCGACTCGCTCTATGCCAATCTCGGCGACGGCACCTTTGACGACCGGACCTACCTCGCGGGTCTTGGCGTCAACACACGATATCTGGGCTGGGGCGTGGGTTTTCTCGATTTTGACAACGACGGCTGGCCCGATATTCTTATCTGCAACGGGCACGTCTATCCGGAAGTTGAAGGAACTGGCGTCGACGCGCCTTACGCCGAACCCAAATATCTCTATCGCAATCTGCGCAACGGTCAATTTGAAGATGTAAGCGCGCTCGGCGGTCCCGGCATTACGGCACATGCTCCAGCGCGCGGGTGCGCTTTTGGCGACTTCGACAATGACGGAGACATCGACGCCGTCGTCAACTGCATCAACAGCGTTCCGCAACTCTTACGATGCGATGCGAAAACCGGACGCAACTGGATCAAAGTTCGCGCAGTCGGCGTGAAATCCAATCGAACCGGCATCGGCGCGCGCATTCTGGTCACTACCAAAAATTCTTCCGGCAAGTCCTTCGTGCAGATCGATGAAGTTCGCAGCGGCGGCAGCTACTTTTCCCAAAGCGACTTCCGCATTCACTTTGGTCTCGACAAGGCGGCAAGCGCCGACGTGGAAATCGCCTGGCCCTCCGGCGCAACAACGAAATGCGCTGCCCTGCCAGCGAACCATCTCTACGTGATCTCAGAAGAGGGAAAAGTCCTCAAGTCGATACCGATGGGCGTCCCGGCCAAAGCGGGACCGTAGCGTTGCATGAATGAAACGTGGTTGAGAGAGGCGGCATCAGCGCCCGCGAATCACCGCCGAATAAATATTTGCTGTCGATAAACGAGCGTTCACCAGCGGAACGTCCCCCGGCGCGAGCCCCGCGAACTGGTAGTCGATCACGTCGGCCTGGCGCGCGTCGCGTATTCCCGCTATTCGCTCGACATGTCCATCAGCAACCGCGACTTTGTAAATCGGCTGGCCGACTTGCACGAAATCGTGGAAGAAGATGGACTTGCTGTCAGGCGACCATTCGGGATTGTCTATGTCCATTTGCGCCAGTGTGCGCCACGTTTGTTTTGTGGTGTCGTAGAGCATCAGCTTTTTCTGGTCCATCGAAAGCGCGGCAATGTAGCGGCCATCCGGCGACCAGCGCGGGCTGAACAATCCACGCGAGCCAGGCACCTCCGTCATTTTTTTCGTCCTCAGGTCGAGCAGATAAATCGCTCTCGGCTGCGATTCCATCGACATCAGCTCCGGCAGCCGTCCGAAAACGATCTGCTGCCCGTCCGGCGACCAGTCCGGATCGGCTTCGTTCCGGTCCTCGTTCAGCAGCGGCTGCAATCCACTGCCGTCAACATTCACGGTGTAGATTCTCCACATTTTTCCCGGTTCACGGCCCATCAGCAAGATCTTCCGGCCATCAGGCGACCAGTGCATCATGAAAACCTGCATTGGACGCTCTGTAAGCTGCACACGCTGGCTGCCGTCCAGGCGACTGCGCCAGAGCAGCCCATTGTCCTGCTGAATCCATGCCACCCACTTCTGGTCCCGAGAAAACTCTACTCGCGCGGCATTGCTCAAATTGCTGGCATAAGGAGAAAAGATTTTGGCCTTGGCATCATAGCCCAGCAGTTCCGATCGCGTATTCAACCCAATGAAAAAAACGCGATCGTCCGAGCGCGCCGGCACCGGCCCCTGGTAGCTCAGCGGTCCATTGGTAATCTGCACCGGGTCTCTTTGCGTCAGAAGCCCCGGGGCCTCGTCAATCTGCCATAGATTGCTGCTTCCGTTGCGCGTGGATTGAAATACGAAGTATCGTCCGTCCGCCGTCCAGCTTCCGCAGCACTCTGCGGGAGGATTGTTCCACCCTGGCAGCAACGAATGCGCATTTCCGCCGTCCCTGTTGATCTGCCATAGCGCGGTTGTGTGGTGCAGGCTATCCAGCATTGTGAATCGCAGGACTCGCCCATCCGGAGACCAGCGCAACCAGAATGCTCGTCCCGGCAGCACGGCAAATCGCCGCTGCCCCGCACCGTCTTCCTGCGCGGTGTAAAGATCGTTCCCCACGGCGTAGAGAATTCGCTGTCCGTCCGGCATCCAGGTGGCATCATGCGCCAAAATTCCTGGGATGCGCCGTGCGTCTCCATTAATGGTCGAGACCACCCATAACGCCTGCTCCGCGCTCGTGTCCAGGTGATTCCGCAGCAGCAATTTGGAGCCGTCCGGCGAAATGTCGCCGAGCGATGGAGCGGCAATTTCGGCCGGAACGCCCAGCGCACTCGTCTCCCCATCCGCAATCAGGGCCTGCGCAATCTGCGCCCGGCCGTTCGCAATTTCCGAAAAGTATATTCGTGAGCCGTCAGTAGCGGCGGCAGGCAGGCTTTCCATCTGCGGATCCCCAGGCGAAACCCGGCCTGAAAACGTGACCTGCGTAATAAGGGGCGGGGCTTCAGGACGAGAAGTGACTCTCCGACCTGCTGCAAAAGCCAGCACCGCAATGATCAGGGCCGCCGCGGCAGCAGCAACCCAGAATGTCCATCGCAGAGGGGCGTTTTTTTTACCGGTACTCTCTGCAGCAAACGGGGCATTTTCATGATGGCGCGGCTCCGAGGTAAAGACCGGCGCGATGAATCGATACCCCCGCCGTGACAGAGTTTCCACAAACCGTGGGTTTTCGGCCGAGTCGCCCAGTGCCTCCCGAATTTTGTTAACGGCGGTGCCGAGACTGTGGTCAAAATCCACAATCGTGTCCGCGCCCCAGAGCTGCTGCTGAATCTCCTCCCGAGTGACCACCTCGCCCGGACGATCCAAAAGCATCATCAGGATGCGAAACGGCTGGGCCTGCAACCGGATTCGAATACCTGATTTCCTCAGTTCCCCCGATTCCGGGTTGACCTCAAATAACCCAAAGCGGATTGCAGGATGAAATGTCCCGGATGCTATAGGTGCGGCGGGTTCCGGTTTCTGAGTTTGTGACGCCATTTGATCCGCTTCAAAATCCTCAGTTTGAGTTGTACTCGCTTTTAAAAGCGCGGGTCAACTTTTTCATGATCGATGAAGAACAGACATAACTATCTGAATCAAAGCAGTTTAGTTGATGACGAAGATTTGAATAACAATTGGCATCGCGTGCATTGCCGCTTCTTAGCCTCTACGGTCTACTCGATTTGTCAGGCGCCGGAGAAACGCGCTTGTCGCCCTACCTCAAAGTCTTCCGTTCCGCTGCATTCTGAGCGGCCTCCAACGCGCCACGGCCAACTACTGCACGCCGTGGCGCACCTTTTAGGCTCTCAACTCCCGGCGAAGACAGTGAACCAACAACTATTATGCTTTAGCGACGGTGCGATTCGGGGAAACGTTCATCCTCTTCTGTTGCAAACTACATCCACAGCATGTTGAGATTGGGCGTGCGGGAATTGGCAGAATCGCAGCATTCAAATTAAAATGAAAGGATTGCAGGAAAGGTCCCAAACGAGTCATGCCTAAAGCAGGAATCCACCCTAACTACAACGAGATTCGTGTTGTCTGCGCGTGCGGCAACAGCTTCACCACCCGCTCCACACACCGGGGCGACATCCACGTCGAAATCTGCTCGAGCTGCCACCCCTTCTTCACCGGCAAACAAAAGCTGGTGGACACGGCGGGCCGCGTCGAGCGCTTCCGCCGCAAATACGCCAAAGCGGAGCCGGCCGCGAAGTAAATCGCGGATCGCAGGAATGCCGAAAGCCTCCGCCGAAAGCGGGGGCTTTTCCGTCTGGAACCTCGAACCGAGTTCCCGGTTCCCAAAGCATTAACCCGCGACCAACGGGAGCGGCCACGCGAAGCAATCGCTTGTGCGGCGAGCACCATGAAGAAGAACTGGGACAACCCGATTGAGCATGCGATGCCGGCGAGTGCGCGTGTACCCGCGTGTGTCTCGATTGGAGGCATCCCGGTTGCGCCCGCGACAATGCTCGCGCCCATGGCCGGAGTTACCGACACGGTCTTTCGCCGTTTCATCCGCAATGCCAGCCTGTTCAGCCGCGAGTCGGACTCGGCGAACGTGGACGCCGCCATCACCAACCAGCAGTCCGGCTGCGGACTCATCATGACGGAATTCACCTCCGCCGACGGACTCTCCCGCATGAGGGAATCAAAGCGCAAGCGCTATCTCACGTTCTACGACGACGAGCATCCGATTGCGGCCCAGCTTTTCGGGTCGAATCCGGAGACGCTTGCCGACGCCGCCCGGATCGTCCAGGACACCGGCTTTGACATGGTGGACCTGAACCTCGGCTGCCCCGCCAAGCGCGTGGTCGCCTGCAACGGAGGCAGCGGCCTCCTGCGCGACCTGCCGCTCATCGGCAAGATTTTCGAGGCGGTCCGCAGTGCCGTCACCATTCCGTTTACCGTAAAAATCCGTCTCGGATGGAACGACAACCACATCATCTGCGTCGAGTTGGCGCGGCTGGCGCAGGAGAGTGGACTCGCCGCCGTGTCGGTGCATGCCCGCACTCGCGAGCAGGGCTATACGGGCCAGGCCCGCTGGGAGTGGATTGCCGCCGTGAAGGATGCCATAACGATTCCGGTGATCGGCAACGGAGACGTGCGGACGCCGGAAGACGCCGCCGCGCTCATCGCTGAAACCAAATGCGACGGCGTGATGATTGGCCGTGCCGCGCCGGCGAATCCCTGGATCTTTCGACAGATCGCACAGTACACCGCGACGGGCCGCTACGACCAGCCGACTGAGCAGGACCGTTATCGGATGATCCGCACGTATTTTGAAATGCTGCTGGCCGAGGCGGACGCGAACGGCAAGGAAATTCAGGGAAAGATGAAGCAGTTCGCCTCATGGTTCACCCATGGAGTCGCGGGCGGCGCGGCGCTTCGCAAGGCGATTTATGAAGCAAAAACCGGAGAGACAATCCTGAGCGCGGTTGAGCAGTTCTTTTGTGAGAAATCTCAGCTACGTACGGTGCATAGTGAAAATCCCACTCCTGTTGCATTAACCGCAAGCTACTAGCGATGGCGGCGAAGAACCGAAAATTATAGCTCTGCGAAAAAATTCGCAGTAGCATTGAAGTATGGCTAGAGGTTGGGAAAGTAAAGCAGTAGAAGAACAGGTCGCAGAGAAACAATCCGCTCTGATGAATCCTGAAGAGGTACTTCGGATTGCGCACCGCCAGAAGGCGAAGCAGACGCGCGCGCGTCAGGCGCTCGAACTACAGCGTGAGCGGATCCTGAGCGAGCGAACGTCGAACCCGAATCGCCGGGCGGCGCTGGAAGCCGCACTGGCCGACATTGAGAACCGGCTCAAGGCCTATTCCTGAGACCAGGAATTCAGGACCGGTTGAACAGCAGCGAGTTCGCCTGGTCGATTGAGGTCATCAGTACCCGCGCAATGTTCACGTGCGCCGGTCGGGTTGCAGCCCACACCACCGCATCCGCCACATCTTCAGCAACGAGCGGGGTCAGCCCGTGGTATACCTTGGCGGCGCGCTCCTCATCGCCGTGGAACCTCACTCTGCTGAAGTCGGTTTCCACCATTCCCGGATCAATCGAAGTCACGCGAATCGGTGTTCCCAGCAGGTCCTGGAGAAGTCCGTCATTGATGGCGCGCTCGGCGTGCTTGGTCGCACAGTAGACTGCGCCTTTGGGGTAGGTGAGTTCTCCCGCGGTCGATCCAAGATTGATGATGTGGCCGCGGCCGCGCTCCACCATGCCCGGAACCACTGCTCGCGTTACATACAGCAGCCCCTTCACGTTGGTGTCGATCATCTCTTCCCAGTCCTGAAGGCTTCCCTCGTAGAGGTTGTCCAGCCCGCGGCTCAGGCCGGCGTTGTTCACCAGCACATCGATGGCGCGCCACTCTGATGGCAGATTCGTGATTGCAGCCTCCACCGCTGCGTTGTCGCGAACGTCCAGCTTGATCGTGTGGACGGCAGCCGCGCCGGCCTTGGTCAAATTGGCGCGCATGGCCTCCAGCCGTTCCAGCCGCCGCGCCGCCAGCAGCACCCGCGCGCCCTCGCTCGCAAAAGCAAAGGCGCAAGCTTCGCCAATGCCGGCGCTCGCGCCCGTAACAAAAACAACCGCACCCTTTAGTTCTGTTTTCATGGAATTATCGTATGTCACTCGACGGTCCACGTGCTTGCGCGGGTTATCTGGTAGTAGGTTGCGGGCCAGTCTTCTTCTTTTTTGCCCTTATCGATTGCGTGATCCAGAGTGGCCTTGAACATGTCCGCCAGCGGAGTCTTGACCTTGACCTCCCGCGCTGCCTCCTGAAACAGCCGTGTGTCCTTTTCACCCAGCGCGACAGGCCCACCGGGCGGCTGCGGCGGATTGAGCATGATCTTGGAGTATGCGGCATAAAACGGAGACTGGAAGGCGGCCTCGTTGATGGTCTCAAGAAACACTTTCGGCTCGATCCCCAGCGCTTCGCACAGAATTACGCCCTCGGAAAGCGATGCGATCATGGCCATCATCAGGAAGTTGCCGCTGAGCTTCACTCCATGGGCCGCCGCGGGATTCTCGGAAACCACCATCACCTTTCGGCTGAATGCCTCCAGCAGCGGACGCACCTTCGCGACCGCCTCCGCCGGGCCGCCGACCGCGATGGCCAGCCTGCCTTCCGCCGCGACGGAGGGCCGTCCGAAAACCGGGGCCGCAACAAACGTCAGCCTCTCTGTGCGATGCGCGATGGTCATCCGCTCCGAGCAGGGCACGCCCAAGGTGCTGAGGTTGACGTGAATCGCGCCGGGCGTCATGGCCTTGAGCGCGCCGCCGCCGAACAGGACTTCCTCCAGAGCTTTGTCATCAAAGACAATGCTGAAAATTACTTCAGCGCCGCCAACAGCCTCGGCTGCCGAGCCGGCCACGCGCGCTCCGCGGTTTGCCAGCGGTTCGGCGCGTTCGGGCGTTCTGTTCCAAACAGTAAGCTCGTGTCCAGCATTCAGCAGACGCTCCGCAATCGGCACGCCCATCTTTCCCAGCCCTAATACAGCAACTCGCATTCGTAACTCCTTCTATTTCTTAGAATGACCCAAACCTCGGGCGCAGCGCAAAAACTGGAGGGCGGAAGGAGAAATGAATTCCTATATTCCCGCTCATTCCTTGATAAAGTACGGGAATGGACGACGGGCAGCATAGGGAACCGACGGAAAAGAACCCCGACCAGGACTTGACCCTTCAGGTCGCGCGCCTCACGCAGCGCGTCTATCGACTTGAGTCGGCCCTTCAAGCCCGCGGCATCTCGCTTGAGGAGCCAGCGGCGCGCGACCTCGCGCCAGGCATCACGCATCCGGAAACAGCGCCCGCGCGACCCCAAGTACCACATCCCGCTTCTCCTGTCTCTTCGCCGGAGTTTCTGGCGCAGCAATCCGCAAGCCCTGACCGCTCGCTCGAATCTCGTATTGGCTCGCAGTGGTTCAACCGAATTGGAATCCTCGCCGTGCTAATCGGCATGGCCTGGTTCCTGAAGCTGGCGATTGACAATCACTGGATCGGCCCGGCGGGCCGCGTGCTCATCGGGATCATCGCCGGGGCCGGGCTCATCGCTTGGTCAGAACGATTTCGCGCGCGCGGATTTTCGGGGTTCTCCTACTCGTTAAAAGCAATTGGGACTGGAGTTCTTTATCTCTCGTTGTGGGCGGCCTATTCGCTGTTTCATCTGGTTCCCGCGCCCGTGGCCTTTATTGCGATGGTGCTGATTACAGCCGTGAATGGTTTCATGGCGTGGACCCAGGAATCTCAACTGCTGGCGCTGTATGCGCTGGTTGGCGGATACCTCACGCCGCTGCTGCTTTCGTCCGGTGAAAACCATCAGGTTGCGCTGTTCACCTATTTATTTGTGCTGAACATGGCCACGGTCGCACTTGCGGTGCTGCGTCCATGGTCGCGCCTGCTGGCCGTGTCCTTTGCCGGAAGCCTTTTTTATTTTGCGCTTTGGTCCTTCAGCTATTACTCGGTGGGCCAGTTCGCATCCACGGCCTTCTTCATTGCCATCTACTTTCTTCTGTTCGCGTTTGCGCCGCGCCTGGTCCGCACGAAGAAAGCGGATGAGACGAATATCTTCGCGTTGCATGTCCTTCCGTTTGCTAACGCCGC
This sequence comes from Acidobacteriaceae bacterium, assembly GCA_035765555.1. GTDB lineage: Bacteria > Acidobacteriota > Terriglobia > Terriglobales > Acidobacteriaceae > Silvibacterium. The sequence goes on along the minus strand of DASTXK010000167.1, from coordinate 2,308 downwards.
GCTGGGATTTTTAGGGTTTTACATTATGCTGGACAGCCCGGCGGGAGATGGCGCGCAGAGTTTGGCGGCCGTCCTTTTTGCCGCGTTCTACTTTTTTCTGATGAGACTGCCCTCGCACCAGACCCATGACGACCAGCGCGAAGCCCATTTCCGGCTCAAGGGTTATGACCTGCTGATAGCAATCGCTTTTCTCGCCATCGCGCTCATTAGAGCCATCCACTTCTACTGGTGGCAGGTGAATTACGATGGGAATCCCGCGCTGATTCACGACATCAACATCTATATGCAGTTCACCTACTCGGCCTGCTTCATGCTGTTCGGGGCCGCGCTGCTGGTGATTGGAATCATGCGCCGGGTGGCATTCCTGAGATGGCAGGCGTTGGTGGTGCTTGCCATAACGGTCGCAAAAGTTTTTCTAATTGATATCGACCAACTGAACGAAGGCTATCGCGTGCTGAGCTTTCTTGGATTAGGAGCCCTCCTGATGGCAATCAGCTTTGTCTATCAGCGCGACTGGCTCAACCTGCGACGACAGACTAAATAACGGCCAATGAAGGGCGTCACCTCACAGGCTGGCATTCGCTCCGCCATGCGCGCTTTCCATGAATTAAGGAGCTTTGGAAACGAATAGGTTTCCCTCGATGAGGAAACGGTTTGGTTTCTCGACCGCCTTGCGGATGCCGATGCGGGGAGTGGCAATGATTTTTTCGGGGCGGAAGCCGTCGTCCTGAATCTGCAACTCGGAGGCGGGGTCGGTGAGGTCGAGGCTGTTGTGGGTGGCGCGGGTGATGCCGAGGGCCTGGCAGAGGCGTCCCGGACCCGAGGCGAGCATTCGCGGCTTGGCCGGAGCGGAGAGGCCGCGCAAATGGGCCATTTTGTCCATGCCGGAAAGTGGTTCGAGCGCACGGATGAGGACGCATCCAGCCTGGCCTTCGGGCTCGCAGGAGACGTTCACGCAGGAGTGCATTCCGTAGATGAAGTAGACGTAGGCGTGGCCGGGAGGTCCGAAGAGGACGGCGTTGCGGGCGGTCTTTCCGGCGGCGGAGTGAGCGGCGGGGTCGTCTTTGCCGAAGTAGGCTTCGACCTCGACGATGCGTCCGGAGAGGCACTCGGCCGCAGTGCCGCGAACTAGGATTTTTCCGAGAAGGTCGCGGGCGACGGCGTCGGGGGAGCGGGAGTAGAAGCTGCGGGGAAGGGTCTCGGACATGGGCAATCAGCGGTCAGCGAGTTGTAGAGCATGGGAATTGGAATTCACGAGACATCCCTCAGGGGCTAAAGCCCAAGTCATTTTAGAGGCTTTATGGCACGGCTAAAGCCGTGCCCCGATACAAAGCGTGAGTTTTCGGTGTGCTTCCCACGTCTCAGAATCGAGACGTGGGGCACCCAAATTGGTCGTGCTCTGATACAAAATCGTTGTTCCCCACACAAGCCAAAATCGGGCTTGTGTCCACCCCACGAACGAAGACCTGTTCGTGGGGACCCCGGTGTGGGCCACCCATTCAACGATCAAGGTGGCTGCAAGCTCTTTTCGCTGGCTGCTTCTACAGTTCTTTCAGCGCTGCAAGAACTTCTTCGGCGTGGCCCTCGGGCCGGACTTTGGGGAAGACTTTGAGCAGCTTCTGGTCGGGGCCGATGAGGAAGGTGGTCCGCTCGATGCCGATGACCTTTTTGCCGTACATATTTTTCTCTTTCAAAACGTCAAACTGTTTGCAGACCTTTTCGTCCACGTCGGCCAGCAGGGGGTAGGGGAGGTCGTATTTTTCCCTGAACTTGCGCTGGGCGCGGGGCGTATCGCGCGAGATGCCGAGGACAACGGCCCCGGCCCGCTGGAGCTTTTTGAAGGTGTCGCGGAAGCCGCAGGCCTCAATGGTGCAGCCCGGCGTATCGGCTTTAGGATAGAAAAAGAGGACCACAGGCTTACCCGCAAAGTCACTCAGATGAACGGTTTGTTCCTGGTCGTCCTGAAGGGCAAAATCGGCAACTTTCTTATGCAGTTCCATCGGCTCATTCTCCCTCGTAAACCCAAACTGGCGCGGCGTTTTCCCTCAATTGCGCGTCATATAGATGCTATGCCACGAGCCGGCAATGCGGCAAAACGGACGATTTTGATCATGGCGGCGCTCGTGCTGACGCTGGCTCCCGCCGCGCGCGCCCAATACGTGGGCCATGTGGACACAAGCAAGAGCAAAGGGCCGACGCTGAGGGCGACAGCGGTGCTGGAATACACGGGGGACCTGGAGAAGCCGACCGCGAGCCGGCTGGTCCCGATTGCGGTGTGGGACGGCGAGCGTTACCAGCCCGGCGGGCT
>DASTXK010000166.1:0-3160 GCA_035765555.1 Acidobacteriaceae bacterium | reverse complement strand
CGGTCGATCACCGGCGCAAAATCCAATTCCTTGGGATCGACGCTCAGACGGCCTTCGGCAAGCAGCAGGTCGCAGAGCACGATTCCCGGACACTGGAACTTGTCCACTACGTTGAATATCTCCGGGATCAGCTTGAAGCAGTCGGCAATGTCCAGCGGAGCGGCAATGACGCGCGGATAATCCCCAAAGGCCGCGCCCAGCATCTGCCACAGGTCGCCCTGCTCGGTCTTGGTGGGGACGCCGGTGGACGGTCCCGCACGCTGGCAATCGATCACGACGATAGGAATCTCCGCCTGCGCCGCCAGCCCGAGACCTTCGCTCATCAGCGCAAAGCCTCCGCCCGAAGTGGCGGACATGGCCCGCACGCCCGCATGGGCCGCACCGATCGCCATGTTGATGACGCCGATTTCGTCCTCAACCTGCCGCACCATGATGTTGGCCTTGCGCGCGTGCTCGGCCATCCAGTGCAGCACGCCGGTCGACGGGCTCATGGGATAGGCCGAATAGAACTTGACGCCCGCCGCCGCGCCACCCATCGCCATGGCCGCATTGCCGCTCAGCACGGCATAGCGCGCGTCCGTCATGGGCAGCGGCCACGCGAACGGCTTGAAGTGCTGCGAGGCGTATTCGTAACCATCACGGGCAAGGCTGACGTTGTCGTCAATCACCTTCTGCCCCTTCTTGCGAAACTGCTCGGCGAGGACTTCTTCGAGAGCGGCAAAGCCCACGCCCATCATGCTGAGGGCCGCGCCAATGGCCAGCGTGTTCTGCGCAACTTTGTTCTTGCTGATGTCCGCAAGCTGCGACACGGGAATGGGACAAAGCTGCACGCCCTCGGCTGCGGTGCCGGGCTTGATGGCATCTGCGTTATAAAGGCACGCGCCGCCCGCCGTCAGCAAACTGAGGTGGCGGTCCATGGTGTCCTGATTCAGCGGAATCAGCAGGTCCAAATGGTCGCCCATATTGGAAATCTTGTCGGCCCCGGTGCGGATGGTCAGGAACGTGTGCCCGCCGCGAATGATGGACTGGTAGGCGTTATAGGCGTTCAGGTGCAGCCCCCGGCGGCTGAATACCTTGGCAAAAATATCGCCCGGCGTGGCGACGCCCTGACCCGCCGCGCCCCCAATTCCCACAGCAAAGGACTGCCTCATTGACACCTCTCCCCGGCCGGTGCTTCGCCACTTTCAGCGCGCGAGCGCCGGCAAATTATCGAGTGAGAGGGATTCTAATGGTCGGCTTGCAGAGGTAGCAAGTGGATTGGTTCGGGATAATCGACCGCTGCGCGATTTTGCACTATTTGCACGGAGGCATGAACGTTAGCGGGACGACTTCCGGCCTGGCGTCGGGCGCAATGTGCTTCGTCGGAACAGGTTTGTCCTGTCCGGCATCGCGATGAGCTATCTGACAGCTCACCACATCAAGGCGCCCTTTCTGGGATTCCAAAATAATAGCTCCCTTGAATTCTGCCTCAACACGAATGAAATAGCTTTGCCCCGCCAACAGATTCAGTGAAAGCTGAGAATTCTTTGCTGGATGCCTGTGGCTGTAGCTTGCGGAGAATACATGCACCCCTGGGGGAAAATGCAAAGTCACGAAACGGTCATGCCAAGTAGTGAAAAGCCGGGTTTGTCCATCATAAATATACCCACCAAAAGCAGCGTGCTTCGCATCCGGCATTAGAAGCGAACGCAACGATCCATTGGAATAGAAGGTTACTTCTGCATCCTGTGCTTGTGGTGTGCTCGCTTGCGCGTGGCTCAAAGCAGGAAGAAATGAGAGCGTTGCGATTAATACAAAAACCGACAGAATTCGAGCGACCGGGAGTTTCATTCGACTGCATCATAGCACGACGTTTTTAGCAGGCAGGCAAGCTATTCGCCATTGCCGCGAGAACTTTGCGGTTCAGCTTTCGGCGGCTCTGACTTTTTCACCGGCTCGGGGGGACTCTGCTCCTCGGGCTGTGGTTGCGGCAGCGGGTTTTCGTCATTACCGGACTGCTGCTCCGGGACGGGTTGCTGAACATCACTCAGCGAGTCGGGAGGCGGCGTAATGATCGGCCCCGGTTCCCGCTCGCCCGCTGGTTCGCTGTCTTCCTGGCCCCTGGCCCGTGGCCCTTGGCCCCTGTCTTCTGGAACGCTGACCGTTGATCGCTGAACGCTGAATCCCCGCGTGGCCCAGAACGTCAGCGGAATCAGAGCCAGCATCACCACAATTCCCACCGCGCTTCCTTCCGGGCCGTAGTTGAAGCCCGTGAGCCATGTGGACCCGATCGCCGTGGAAGTGATGACCGGAGAAAACCGCGTGGTCCCGCTCAACGGTAGCCCAAAGAGCACCGCCATACTCGCGTTCCAGGCGAAATGAATGCCCCAGCCCATCCACAACGCGCGCGTGCGCAGATACGCGATGGTAAGCAGCCAGCCCGCAAACATGGTCACGAGAAAGCTCGCGGGACTCGCGCCCGGATTCGTGATGTGCGCCAGCGCATACAGCCCTGAAAGCACCAGCATGGCGAAGAACGGATTGGTCGCGTCGCTCAGCCGCTGGAAAGGATACCCGCGAAAGGCCACTTCTTCGGCCAGCGACGCGATGAGCAGGATGGCCAGATCGAGCGGGATGAGCGCGAACTGCAGCCAGCCCGTATAGAAGAAGACCACCATTGCGCCGGACACCGCGATAATCAGCGCGCAGACCGCCACTCCGGTCCAGCCGATGGCCGCGCCCAGCGCGAATTCGCGCCGCCCGCCCGGACGGAACCCCAGCCCCATTGCAATGACCGGATGAAACTGCTTCTGCCCCGCGTATCCCATGGCCGCGAAGCCCACAATGAACAGGAACAGCAGAATGGCCTGGTAGGCAAAATCAAACCAATGGCCGGAGGCGAGGCCGTTGGCCGCAACGCTCGCGATGCCGCGGGCCACGGTGTAATAGACCACCGCGATGACGAACCACGCGAGCGACAAAAGGCGGCGTCTGGCGCTCATTGGCAACTGTCCCCGGGGAAGCTTCGGCCTTCGGGCGAGCGCATCCGTACTCCGTCCGCGATCTGTAACGGTTGCGATGGTTTCATGCAGTGTAGAACTGGGCTATGTTCCTGAATTTTTCGTAGCGCCGGTTGACGAGTTCCTCCACCGGGAGCGACTTCAGTTCGCTTAGATGCCAG
>DASTXK010000165.1:0-5021 GCA_035765555.1 Acidobacteriaceae bacterium | reverse complement strand
GGCAAAAAGGAAGCGGACTTTGAAGGCGCGCCGCAACTTTACATCGACCCCGTGGAGTGCATCGACTGCGGAGCATGCGTGCCGGTATGCCCGGTTTCGGCCATTTTCGCGCTGGACGATTTGCCGGAGCAGTGGAAGGGATTTGCAAAGCTAAATGCCGACCACTACGGACGCTAATGCGTTCGTGCCTTAAGCTGAATGTAAGAACCAGTTCTTCGAGTGAGGGATTATGGTTTCTTTTGATGCCGCGCATGAGGCAGTACACTATCCGCCGGACCGCCGTTTTCGGATCTGGATTCGCCCAAGCATTTTGATCTGGACCGGCTCGGCGATTCTTGCCGCCATTATCGCCTCGTGGATCCAGGTTGCCATCGCCGGGCTGCCTTATATTCCTCCGGTGCCACAAACTTATCCAAATAACTTCGCGGGTCCGCATGGATTTCCTCTGTGGGTACGCTACAGCCATTTTTTCAATTTTCTTTTCGTCATGATGCTGATCCGCAGCGGCCTCTCGATTCTGATGGACCATCCGCGCCTCTACTTCAACGACGACTGCACGCCGGGGACAGAATGGATCAGGTTCACTCCGCTGAAAGTTCCGCGCGACCGCTTGTGGACGGCGAAAGATGACGCCCGCTACATTACGCCGCTGGTGGGCACGCCGGGCTATCGCCACACCATTGGCGTTGCGCGAGCCTGGCACTTCATTAACGTGCATGGGTTCATCATCACGGGCATCTTCTTCTTCGCCATGCTTTTCAGCACGGAGCAGTGGCGGCGGATTGTGCCCACGTCGTCGGTAGTGCTGCTGCAGGCGTGGAACACCTGGGTGCATTACTCCACCTTCAATCTGCCACCCGAACCCAACGGGTTCTACGGCTATAACGCCCTACAGCAGATCGCATATTTCGCCGTGGTGTTTGTGTTTGGGCCGGCGGCGATCCTGACGGGAATCGCAATGTCGCCGGCGGTGGTGAACCGCTTTCCGTGGTATGCACGGCTGTTTGGAGGCAGGCAGTCGGCGCGGTCCATCCACTTCCTCAACATGCTCGGCTTTCTGGCATTCATCGTAGTCCATGTCACCCTGGTTGCCATGACAGGCTTCAGGCGCAACATGAACCACATCGTGCTGGGAACCGACAACCAACGAAGCCTCGGAATGATCCTTGGATTCATCGGCATTGCGGTCGTCTTCTTCTCCTGGGTGGTGGCCCATTACATTTCCTGGAAGCATCCGCGAGGTCTGCAACATGCGCTGAAGTTCGTGAGCTATCCCATGCAGTTGCTTACGCTGAACAAGCTGAAGCCTCAGCCGGCCTACACCGAGCAGGACATTTCGTCGTACTTCTGGCCCAATGGAAAAATGCCGGTGAGCGAGGAATGGAAGCGGATGGCTGCGAATGAGTTTCGCGACTTCAAGCTCAAAGTAGGCGGGCTGGTTGAGAATTCGGTGGAGCTTTCCCTCGCCGATATCGAAAAACTGGGCGAAGTCGACCACATTACGATGCACCACTGCATCCAGGGTTGGAGCGGCATCGCCAAGTGGGGCGGCCTTTCGATGGATAAGCTGATCGAGGTGGTGCGCCCGAAGCCGGAAGCCGGAACAGTAGCGTTTTACTCCTTCGGCCCGGCGCTTTATGGCGGTGCATATTACGACACGCAGAGCATTGAAAACGTGCTGAAGCCGCAATGCCTGTTGGCAACGCGGATGAATGGCGAGCGCCTTCCGGAAGTCTATGGCGCTCCGCTGCGGCTGCGGGTGGAAAACCAGCTCGGCTACAAAATGGTGAAATGGATTGAGCGTATCGAGTTCATCGAGTCGGAAAAGCTGGTGGGCAAGGGCGAAGGCGGAAAGAATGAGGACGACGAATACTTCGACCTGCTGCCCAACATTTGATGGCCGCGGCGGCTATTGCCGATGAGAGGCGCGGGGCGGAGACATTTTTGTCTTTGCCCGCAGGCCGGCCGCGTTGAGAACGACAACGCGATGCCCGCGAACTTCGATGATCCGCTCATTGATGAACCGGTGCAGAATTCGGGTGATGACCTCGCGCACGGAGCCAAGCCGCGCCGCGATCCTCTGGTGCGAGTCCGGCAGAGAGAACGACACGCCGTCTTGAAATTTCCCGCGTGCGCTCGCTTCCTCCACCAGCATTACGGCCAGCCGCTGTGCGACATCCTGAAGCGAAAGCTGCTCCAGCAACTGCGTCACTTTTCTCAAACGCGAAGCCATGAGGCTGAGGGCGGAAAGCGCGGCCTCGGGATTCTGCAGCAGAAAGCGCCGGACGTCTTCCTTTTTCAGAAACAGGACGAGCGAATCTTCCTCCGCGATTACGGTGGAGGGGTAGGGGCCATCGTCGAAGACCGGAACCTCGGCGAAGGTGGCTCCCGCGCGCTCTACATGAATGGTCTGCTCGCGGCCTTCTTCGCTTTCTCTGAAGGCGCGCAGCGCTCCGGAAACGGCGACGTAAAGCCCGCGCGCCGAATCGCCGCTGAGGAAAAGAATTTCTCCGGATTGCAGACGGCGCTCGGCGGCACACTCGGCAAGCGAATGCAGCGCCTCCTGTGGAGCATTGCCGAGAAGCTGGGTTTTCCGCAGCGCGTCGATTCGTTCGGGAACTGTCATGTCCCTTTATTTTCCACATTATTCAGGCGATTGAGCGTGCAAAGTTGCTGGAATTAAGGATGGGGACGATTTTGTTACAATGTGAGGGCGGGACAAGCCCTTGTTCCGCGATTTGCCGAGGCTCCGATCCCGAAATTTCGGCCCGCGGCAAAGCTTGAGACAGGCGCGTAGCTCAGTTGGTTAGAGCGCTACCTTGACACGGTAGAGGTCAGGAGTTCGAGTCTCCTCGTGCCTACCATACTTTCAATAACTTACAGCGATTCCATCTGAAGGGTTTGCGGCTTTTTGTGGCAAACGCTTCAAACTCTCCTGCGATTCCCCTCCTTTCATGAGCATTGTGTAGACCGAACCGACCATCTTCTTCACGCTCTCCGGCAACTCCTGCATGTACTCGTTGGCGGTAGTGTCCGCACTTTTTTGCCACTGGCCCGTCCGCCCGCCCTCACTTGTTGCGCCTGCTACAGCAGGCGCGGCTTCTCCCAGCCCGCCCGACGGGCAAGCGCTGAACCCATAACTAACTCGCAACCTGAACACAGGCCAGCCGACACAGCAGACCATCGAGACCCGGCGCACCGCGGAATTCATTACGCCGATTCCGAAGCCTCGGAAGCGGAAGAATTCGGCGACACAAGAAGCGATTGTCTTTGATGAAGGGGTTGGCCTTTCGACCGCGAAGCAGCTCTATGCCCCTACGCCGATCATCAACGATCTACGGCGGCAGGTGGATCAGTGGCGTCGCCTGCCGAGCCCGAACGATTGGCTGGTAACACCCGAGACAGCCCGTCTTCTCCAACATTGGAGACACCATAGTTTTCAAGGTGTGTCCGTCCATTCTTTTGCCAGATTGAGGCGGTCGAGACCGCGATCTGGCTGACAGAAGTGGCCCCTAAGCTGGGCAAAACCGGCAAGGGCTTTCTGGAGCACCTGGCCAACGCCAACGCCGATGCCAATCCTGAACTGGCGCGACTCGCGCTGAAACTGGCGACCGGAGCAGGTAAGACAACGGTCATGGCCATGCTGATTGCGTGGCAAAGTATGCGCGGCGTACCGCTGTGTGATCCATGCCCAATTCCTTCGCAATCTCCCGCCACGAATATCCCAGCCAGCGCCAATGAACGATCGAATTTGCGAATGGGGACAATTGGGCCAACAACTCGTTCGCATACACCCGCTGCTCTATCTCAGGCCGGCCAGAGTACATCTGCTCCAGATCGGCAAGCGAGCCATGCGAAAGCTCGTGGCTTCGCTTCGCTGCAAGTTGTTTGGCGCGTCGGCGAAGGACGCTCTTAATGCGCGCCGTTAGTTTCTTGACAGGTGCGCCGGGGTGTCTTTCCAGATATTCCGACGCATTTTGAACCGCGTAATCCATCAGGTCGTGAGCGGAATCACGGTCGTTCAGGTACGTCCAAGCGCAAAGAACGGCATAGGGCCACGCTGCTTGGGCAGCGGTGTCCAGTGCCTGATCGGAAGCCGGTTGCCCCGTTGAACAGGCCCAACTCCACGTCAGATCTTGCCAGCGGGTGTCCTTTGGCGGCATTTGCGAGCTTCTGCCCGAGGGGGATTAACACCGGTTCCAAAAGTATAGGCGATGAATTTGCTGAATTTATCAAATTCCCCTGCCCCAAAACGCCTTCGAAGATGCCTTTAGTAAGTAGCGGAACACCACTCTAAGGATTGCTCCGAGGAGGCAGTGCGCAAATCCGCCAATGTTGAGAAGCGGCGGTGCCTTGTGGCGCAGGCGGCGTTAAAAGCCAATCTCAATGGAGCCGGTGGCGGCTACAGGAGCCGATCCACAAGCGCGCTGCATTGTGTGCCGAGCCGTCGCAGTTCTCCACAGTCCTCACACGGCGTGATCTCGGAGCATCGCCAGTTTTCGCCACACGAGCAAGCCGCAATCCGATTTGCGATCAACTTGGTTCGAGGAAAATGGAAGATCGGCATCATCTGCCGGCTCGAAGAAGGCCCGGTACGCCTCGGCGAGCTGCGCCGTCTATTCCCGGAGGCGTCCAAGAAGATGCTGACCCAACATCTCCGCCAGATGGAACAGGATGGACTCATCGTTCGCAGCGATCTGAGCGGAAAAATACCCCACGTCGAGTATTCCTTGTCCAACTCGCTCGGGCGAGCGGTTGTTTGTCTGATCGATTTCTTGGCCCAGTGGGGTGCGCAGCATACGGTGCCGACGGGTATTTAGGTTACTCCAGAAATTGATCGGCTGACTATCATTTCGCAACGGACGAACGGGAGCCGAACCTGATAGCTACGGTTCTCAATCAATTATTGACCGCCTTAGTAAATCAGGGTCGATCCGCCACAGCTAAGCCCTTGGACCACTTGACTTGGTAGCAATTTGGTAGCAAATAGTGCCCGGTGAGCTGGTCTTTTGTTACTCCGT
>DASTXK010000164.1:0-11376 GCA_035765555.1 Acidobacteriaceae bacterium | reverse complement strand
ATCCTGAGCATTCCTGCCTACACGCAGATGGGCCGCGATGTCTCGCTGCGCGAGGCGCTAGAAAGCATCACGCTGCTCAAAAACGACGGCAACATTCTTCCGCTCGACGAGAGCAAAGTCCATACCATCGCCGTCATTGGGCCGGACGCATGGCCGGCTGTCCCCGGTGGCGGCGGCAGTTCGGAGGTCACGCCGTTTCAGGCATCGAGCATTATGACCGGCCTCTCGGACTATCTTGGCAAGCGCGCCAACGTGCTCTATGCGCGCGGCCTGCCCACGGCGAAAGAGGTCTTCACCGCGACCCGATTTGTAGACGACAGTGGGAAGCCCGGGAACAAGGCCGTTAAGGTAGAGGTGTTCGATAACCATAACTTCAGCGGCACTCCTCAGGTCTCGTACGAGTCGCGCCTTGTGGGGTACCATCCCGAGGATTCATGGCTCGCCCTGAAGCAGACCAAGGGATACCGGTTCACGACCCACTTCATGCCGGAGACAACCGGCAGCTACATGGTGCTTGCCACAGCCGTGGGCCGCGACTCCTACACGGTCACGGTGAACGGCAAGAAAATTTTGGCGCAGCCGAACACCGGCGACCGCCAGTATCCGCTCTCCGCTGACCTCACCTTCACCGCGAACCAGCCTGTCACCGTTCAGGTGGACTACATTCCCGCAGCCGCCCAGGCCCGCTTCAGCCTTGGCATTCGGCCCATGAGCGACATCATTACTCCGGACGTCGCCAAACTCGCGTCCATGGCCGACGCCGCCGTGGTCGCGGTCGGCTTCGGCCCCTCCACCGAGGCCGAAGGCTCCGACCGCTCCTACCAGCTTCCCTGGGGACAGGAGGAGTTGATCGAGGCCGTCAGCGCAGCCAACAAGAAGACCATCGTGACGCTGACCGCCGGCGGCGGCGTGGCCACGGCGAACTGGATCAACAAGGTCCCCGTCTTCCTGCACAATTTTTATCCCGGCGAGGAAGGCGGCAAGGCCTTTGCGGAAATCCTTTTTGGGCAGCACTCGCCCGAGGGCCACTTGCCCTTCAGCTTCGCCAAATCATGGGAGCAGAACCCCACCCACGACAACTACTATCCCGCGCCCCACGCGCCCGGCCAGACGCCCCACGTCAAGTACGCCGAGGGTGTTTACGTCGGCTATCGCTACTACACCACGAAGCATGTTGAGCCGCTCTTCCCCTTCGGGTACGGCCTCTCCTACACCACTTTCCGATTCTCAAACTTGAAGGTGTCGCCGGAGACAGCTTCAGCCGACGGGCCCATCACCGTGTCCTTTGACGTGACCAATACCGGCCAGCGCAAGGGAGCGGAAGTGGCGCAGCTTTATGTTGGCGACCCCTCGGCCAAAATCGACCGCCCGGTCAAGGAACTCAAGGGTTATAAAAAGGTGCGGCTCGAACCCGGCAAGTCCGAGCACGTGACCCTGATCCTCCACCGCCGCTCACTCGCCTATTGGGATACCGCATCCAATAATTGGCGAGTCGACCCCGGCAAGTTTGTGGTATATGTGGGTGACTCCTCGGAGCACACGCCGCTCGAAGCAAATTTCGAGGTCAGGTGATCCGCGCCGAGTAAGAGTTTGCTTGAACGACCCGTCCGGGACTTTCGTTCCCGGGCGGGTTTTTATTCAAGGCCGCTCTTTAGTGAATCATGTTGATGGTCTCCTGCGAGACCGTGTTGAAGGTCGTGATGGCCTTGGAGCTGGCCTCATAGGCCTGCTGCGCGATGATTAGGTTTGAAAATTCAGACGAAATGTCGACGTTCGAGGCTTCCAAGGCTCCATCCTGAATCGTGCCCAGGCCGCCCGTGCCCGCCACTCCAATGCTCGCCGCGCCAGATGCCAGCGTCGTCTGGTAAAGGTTCCCCGCTCCCACCATCAGACCCTGCGGATTCACCACATTCGCCAGCGCCAGTTGGCCCACCGGCGCGGTCTGCCCGTTACTGAACTTGGCTGAAATCAGCCCGTCACCGGCCACCGTGAACCCTTCATATTGCCCGCTGGCGTAGCCGTCCTGCACGTATCCGGAAACATCCGAAGGCGTCGCGAACTGCGTCACGCTCGGCTGCCCGCTCGCTCCATACAGGTTCCAGTTGAAGGTGAGGTTCGCCGCGCCGTCGTTCATGCCCGTAAAGCTGATGCCGGCCACGTTCGCCGCGGGCGAAGTCAGGTTTCCGTTCGCGTCAAAGGTCAGCGTGCCGGTCAGGTTCGCCCCTCCGGTCGAGGCGCCCGCCGGAAGCGCGAAGCTGTAATCCCAGGTGTTGACTCCAGTCTTGGTAAAGCTCACGTTGGCGTTGTAGCTCTTGCCCAGTGAGTCATAGAGCTGCACCTGCCCCGCCGCCACATCGCCCACCGCCGCCGTCGAATCCAGGTTTGCCGTCAGCGAAAGGTTCGAGGTCGCCGCCGGCTGCTGCGAGCTGCCCACCGGAAGCTGAATGGGCGTGAGCGGCGCGTTAATGTTCACCACTCCGCCGACCACCGGAAAGCCCATCACGTTCAGCCCGCTCTGCGTGGTCAGATTGCCCGACGCGCTCACCGTGAAGCTGCCGTCGCGCGTGTACTCGGTCGTGTTGCCATTTTGCACCACAAAAAAACCAGCGCCGGTCGAGCCGCCAATGGCCATGTCATTCACGTTGCCCGTCGAGTTCACGCTGCCTTCCGTGAAGTCCGTGCTGGTCGCGGCCACCTGCGAGCCCGCGCCCACCACCAGCGGATCACCCGAACCGGAGGAGCCGATCTGCTGGTAAAACAAATCGCTGAAGCTCACATCCTGGCTCTTGAACGCCGTCGTGTTCATGTTGGCCAGGTTGTTGGCAATGGTGTTCAGGGCGGTCGTTGAAGACTTAAGCCCGGTCAGTGGAATCGAAAATGAAGACATATCTCTCCTTAATTGCTGCTACTGCTGCTGGTTGGAAACCCAATCTTTGCGCCTTGCCAGCCGGACCCGACGCGTTACTTGCCCGCGCTTGCCTTGATGCGCGCGGCGAACTGACGGAACGCATCGCTCTGGGCCGCCGGAACCAGCGGCCCCTTGTGGGGAGCGAGCGCCTCGGCCACCGCTTCCGCCGAGGCCTGCGTTTTCGCATCGGGACCCACGCTCAGGTTGCCGCTCGAAACCGGCTTTGCCGCGGCTTTCGTTGTGAACGCCGCTGGAGCGCTTCGAACATTCGCCGAGGGCTGCGCCGAAGCGAGATCGCCGTTCAGTGTCTGGTTGATTCCCTCAAGCTGCTGCAAAATTCCGCTGCCCGCGCCGGTCAGAGTCGGCCCGCCGTCCAGCGTCTGGTTCATCTGGATCTGCTGCTGGAGCGTGTTGACCTGCACAAGCTGGTCCACATACTTACTGGGATCGGTGTTTGCCGTCGGGTCCTGGTTCTGCAACTCCGTCACCAGCAATTGCAGAAAATCATTCGCCGTAACGGTGGCCGTGGCAGTCCCGGGATTGGCCGATGCGCCCGAAGTGGACGACGCCGCCGCCGGCTGCGCGTTGAACATATATGCCGCGGGCTGCTGCGCCGCGTTGGGTTGATTGGCAATCTGCATAAGTTCCTTTCCGCTTGCTGCTTTTCTGCTGCTGAATCTCTTCTGCCGCGCTCAGGCGCGAACGCTGATGTAGGACAGCGGACGCGCAGTTGAACTGCTTTCTCCACCCGCCACCTTCACCGGGACGGAATGCCGCGCCGGAACCGGAGCGCTGTACTGCGGCGCGCGTCGCTCGCCTCCGCTGTTCGCGCCATTCCCGCCGCTTCCCCCATTGCCGCCATATCCGGGTCCCGTATGTTGTCCCGAACCGTTTCCAAAATGATTTGTGCCGCTTCCCGCGCTCTGGTGATTCACAACCAGTGAGCCCACCCGCACGTCGCGCTGCTCAAGGAATTGCGAGATCGCGGGCAATTGCGCGGCCAGCGCATCGCGCGTCTGGCCAGAGGAGGCGACCAGCGTTGCATCCACATGCCCCGCCGCGCTCTGCGTCTTGATCTCCACCCAGCCAAGGCTGGGATCATGAACGCCCACCGCCACCTGCTGCGCCCCCGCATGCAACACCACCGGCGCCGTCCCCTGGTCGATGCGGTCGTAAGGACTCACTGTGCCCACGGCAGTCCCGTGCGACGCGCCCGAAACCGAACCGGAAACCCCAGCCAAATTCTGCGTTGATGCGGGAATGTGCGCGACGGCCTCTCCCGCCCCACCAAGCGCCACCTGCGCAGCTTGCGCCGCATGGGCGCCCGCAGGTACGGAAGAATTCAAATGCTTTGCCTGAGGAGCGAAGCCGCTCCCCGGCTTGGCCGCGATGGCAGCAGGGTCTTGTTTTCGCACGCCTTTTATATGGGGAAGGTCCGCCAAGTCAGCTTCAGTCACTCCGTCCGCGCCCGGCTGAATATTCTGAGACCTGGAGCCTATGTCCGGTATCGGAAGGCCCGTGCCGTTTGCTTTAGCCTGACTCTCTCCGGCTGCCTCCATTGTTCCCCTTGCCGATTGCTGCGCTTGTTCGCCGGAAGCCGTTTTTGATGCCGGTGTTGCCGCGTTGGCAGCACGCGGCGGGGCCGAGTACTCAACCCTCGCTTTGATCTGCACCGCGGGCAGAAGCGGCACGGATACTGGAGCGGGGGCGGCGGCAAAAGAGGCGGTCTGAACCGGAACCTGCGGCGGCTTTTCCGCGATGCTCTTGCCCGCTTCGTCCGCTTTGTTTGCTTTTTCGGCTTTTCCGCTCTTGTCCTTCGCCGCCTTGCCATCAGCGGCATTTGTACCGGGCAGTAAGAGCTTCGCGTGATCATCTTTCTCCAATTTTTCCAGCGGCTTGGATTCCGCCGCATTCAGCGGCGCGGCTTGGACATTCTCCGCATCCGCCGACTGCGCGCCGCCTTTTGAAAGAGCCTGCAACTGCGCGGATGGCAAATCCATCTGCGCCGCGACTTTTGCCCTCGCTGCTTCTTCTATCTGGACCTGGCTCGCAATAGGCGCTTCCGACGCGCCACCTGTCAGTCCCGAGCTTTTTTCCCCGCCCTTACCGGAGGCCTTCTCCGCAGCCTGCACGGAAACCGGAACAGAATTCTGTTTTGCTGTCGCGCCTGAGCGACCCAACTGCGAAACCACACCCGACTGTCCGCGCAGGACCTCGCCAAAATCCGTGGTGGATCCGCTTCCGCGCCCCTGCCCTCGCCCACCAATACCTTTCGCGGCAGGATGATGCGGCCCCTGAATCGAATGCGGCGAAATGGCGGAAGTAGCTGGCACGTCTCTTTCCTCGAATAGGTACATTGCAGATGGATTGCCAGAAAACGGAGCAGATGGGGCAGTCAGGATTGGAAAAATCTCATGATTTTCGCCGCGCCTCCTTCATCCCGAACCAGTCGTCGAGGCCGCGCTGCGTTCGGCGCTCCTGCTCCTCGCGCAGCCGCTCCTGTTCGGCCTCCAACACCCTCTCCACCTGCCGTCGCTCCTTGCGCCGCTCCAGAAACTCCTCCCGGCCTTCCGCCACGCGCCGCGCCGCCGCCTGCGACACGGGTTCGAGCTGCCGCTCGCGCCGGGCCGCGTCCTCCGCGCTTCTCCACTCCATGCTTCGCTCCCGCAGGCGATCCTCCTCCGGCCCGCTACCGCAAATGCTTGCCAGCGCGCGTTCCCGGCCCGCGCGAATTTTCGCCCGCTCGCCTTCGCGAAGTTCCTCAACTCGTGCGGCAAGCGCGGCGCGTCTCTCCAACTCCATCCGGCTGGACTCCTCCAGCAAATGCCGAACCCTCAGCAATCGCGCCAGCGAATTTCCCACGGTCTACAGCCCCGCCGCCAAACCAGCCAGCCGTTCGACGCTCGCGCCCAGCGTCACCTCTTCCGCCGCGTCCTGCTCCAGATACGACCTCACCGCCTGCCGCGACTTGAGCGCCCGGTCAAGGTCGGCATCCGACCCCGGCTTGTACGCCCCAATCCGCACCAGATCTTCCGACCGCGCATAAACGGCCAGCATCCGACGCACCGCCGCGGCGGCCCGCTTGTGCTCCGGCGTCACCACCGCCGGCATCAACCGGCTGATCGAGTCCAGCACCTGAATCGGCGGATACCACCCCTCCGAAGCCAGCGCGCGCGAAAGCATCACGTGGCCATCCAGATACGAACGCACGGCGTCCACCAGCGGGTCCTGCTGGTCGTCGCCCTCCATCAGCACCGTGTAAAAGGCCGTAATGCTGCCCCGCCGGAACTGCCCGGCGCGCTCCACCAGCCGCGCCAGCCGATTAAAGACCGAAGGCGTGTATCCTTTGGCCGTGGGAGGCTCTCCGGCTGCAAGCCCCACCTCGCGGGCGGCCATGGCGAAGCGCGTCAGCGAATCCAGCACCAGCAGCACATGCTTGCCCTGCGCGGCAAAATACTCGGCCACGCTGGTTGCGGCCAGCGCCGCGCGAATCCGCAGCAGAGGAGGCTGGTCGGAAGTCGAAACCAGCACCACGGCCCGCCGCCGTCCCGCTTCCCCCAGGCTGTCTTCCAGAAATTCGCCCACCTCGCGGCCGCGCTCGCCCACCAGGCCCACCACAATCACGTCCGCCTCGCTGTTGCGCGTCATCATGCCGATCAGCGTGCTCTTGCCCACGCCCGACCCGCCAAAGATTCCCACTCTCTGCCCGCGACCCACCGTCAACAGACCGTCGATGGCCCGAATGCCCGTGCCCAGCGGTTCGCGAATCGAAGTCCTGTCCAGCGGGTCCGGAGCCTCATGCTCCAGCGGGACTGCAGCGCGCAGCACCGGAGGACGGCCCCCATCCATTGGCTGCCCCAGTCCGTTCAGCACCCGCCCAATCAGCGAGTCTCCCACTTCAATCCGCGGAGTCGTTCCAAGAGCTTCCACCACATCGCCGTAGCGAATCCCCTCCGAGCTTTCCACCGGCATCGAGACGACATTTGTCCCGTGGAACCCGACCACCTCCACCAGATGCCGCACGCCCGCGCCGTCAAGAATCTCGCAGCATTCGCCCACTGAGCACCTTGGGCCAGTGGACTCAATGGTCTGGCCCAGCGCCTCGACCACCCGTCCCCGCCATCGCCACGCCGGACGCTGTTCAAGGCGCGAAAAATACGTCCCCAGCAGCTCCGTCGTTTTCGTCATCGGCCCGGTTCAACCCCGTGAGGATTCGGGCGCCCCACAGCTCGCCCTGAGCTTGCCGAAGGGTCTCGCTTTTGAGACGTGAGTTCGCTTATCCCTGTGCTCTGCTTCTCCCGCTGTTCCAGCAGGTCGAAGAACCCGCGCTCAATCTCCGCCAACTGGCTGCGAACGCCCAGGTCCACGCTGCCCAATTGCGTTTCCAAAAAACACTCTCCGGCGCAGAGAGACGGATCGGCAACAATCGCCGGAGTCACCGGCAAATCCGGTGTTGCCCGCAGCAACTCGCTCCACAACGACTCTTCCTCCGCCGGCACCTTCAGACGCGCTTCGGTCGCATCCGACAACTGTCCCAGCGCGACCTTGACCGCTCCGGCGAGCAGCAGCGGGTCCATCTCGGCTTCGCGGTGCAGCACGCGCGCCGCGATGGCCAGCGCCAGCTTCACAACTTCCCGCTCCACTTGGGCCAGATAGCGGTCCCGCCCTGCGGCGAACTCCGCCAGCGCCGCCCTCAGCGCCTGTGACATTCCCTCAATCCGCTCCGCCTGTTCGCCGCGTTCGCTGCATCGGCCCGCCTCGCGCGCCTCCGCGCGCGCCGTCTCTAGCTCCACCGCAAAGCGCCGCGACCGCTCCGCCAACTCCCGCTCAAGCTCGCGAACCCGCGCCTCCATTTCCTCAGCCTGCGGCGTCGGGTCCTGCGACGGCCCTTCGCAGGGCTGCTCATCCGCCGCAATTCCCGCCGCCAGAATGGCGCGATATTCCAGAGGACGAACAAACTTCGGTTCCGGGCAATGTGTCGTTTCCAGCATGAATCCGTTCCTGTTGTTGTTACATAATCAGATCGTCGCCCTGCTCCAGCTTCAGGATGACCTTGCCTTCCGCCTCAAGCCGCCGCGCCAGGTTCAGGATCTCCTGCTGCGCACCGGCCACCTCTTTCGTTCGCACCGGCCCCAGCACCTCCATGTCCTCGCGCAGCATGTCGGAGGCCCGCGAGCTCATGGCCCGGAACACGTGCGCCTTCAGGTCGTCGTTCGCGCCCCTGAGCGCGAGCGCAAGCTGACGCTTGTCCACCAGCGAGACAATCTCCCGCATACTGGCCGACGGAATTGTCACCAGGTCCTCGAACGTGAACATCAGGTTTCGGATGTTCAACGCCATCTCCGGATCGCTGTCTTCAATCTTTTCCAGAATCTTCTTCGCCTGCTCGGCTTCCTGCCGGTTCAGCAGGTCGGCCACCGCCTTGAAGCCGGAATAAGCCTTGCGGCTTGTGTCGCCTACATTCTCCAGCCGCTGGTGCAGAACCAACGCCACCTTCTGCGCCATCTCGGGCGAAAACTGCCGCATGGCCGCCAGCCGTCGCACCGCGTCCACCCTCCGCTCCGGCCCCAGGCCGTCCAGCACCTGCGATGCCCGGCGCGGTTCAAGATGCGCCAGCACCAGCGCCACCGTCTGCGCGTGTTCGCCGTCCAGGAATTTCCCCAGTTGCGCGGGATCGACCCTCTGCAGCATGGCCAGGTTCCCGTGGTTCGCCTCCTGCGCCCGCTTCACCAGCGCCAGAAGGTCCTCTGCCCGCTGCTTGCCAAAGGAGTCCACCAGGAGCCGGGTTGCGTACTCCATGCCGCCGTGCATCATGTACTGCTGGGTCTCCAGCATCTCGTAGAACTCTTCGACCACCTGGAACGACACATCCGGCGGAATGTTCTTCAGGTTCGAGATTTCCTCAGTCAGGCGCTGGACATCCGCCTCGGGCAGGTTCTGAATGATCGCCTTGCCAAGCTCATCGCCCACCGCGACCATCAGGATCGCCGCCTTGCGCACCCCCGACAGCCCAGCGGTCAGCGGCCTGCGCGACTCGGCGGGGCGCTCCGGGGCCGTCAGGCTGGTCGAAGCCGGCGGCATGGACGGATGCGGCGGATTGGGTTGTGTGCTCATCAATGGTTCCGTTCCTGGTACCGTTATTCCGTGTGAATCCAGCTTTGCAGCAGCCGCGTGCTCTGCGCCGGCTCCTGGCGGAGACGGTCTGAGACCTGGTCAAAGACTTCCTGTATATGTTGCTTCTGCAACTCCGCCGGGGAATTCTCCCGGACAGTCGGCTCCTCGCCCTTCTCGAGGGCCGCCGCTTGCGGAGGCGCCTTCAAGGCCGCCACCGGAACAGGCTTCAGCACCGCCAGCACCGGTCGCGCGAACAGCGCCAGCAGCACGAGCAATGCCAGCAGGGCCGCTCCATACTTCAGCAGCGGACCGGACTCGGCCGCGGCCAGCAGCTTCTGACGGAGCGGGACCTGCTGTGCAACCTGCTGTTGAAAAGGAAGCTCGACCACGCTGACCGTGTCGCCGCGCGCCGCGTCGTAGCCGATGGCCGCCTCGGCCAAATCGGTCAGCCGCTTCATCTCCTCCGGGCTGCGCGGCTGCCAGCTTACCTTCCCTCCGCTCACCACCTGTTGTTCATTGATGAGCACGGCGGCGGTCATGCGCCGCACCTTTCCGGGCCCCTGCGTCACGTGCCGCACCTTCTTCGAGGCCGCATAGGTTCCGCTCTCCTGCTTCTCGCTCTCGGTCTGCGGAGTGGATTTGGGATAGACCGGAGGCTTGGTGTTTGGCGCATTGCTCGACGTGCCCGGGACCCCGGCCACCTGCGGCTGTCCGCCAGCCGTCTGCTCCGTGCGCTGCATCGAGAGCGTCACCACGTTCGTCGGGTCGTACGTCTCATCCATCTCATCAGAAGTCGAGGTGTCATAATCCACGTTCACCGACGCGCGCACATTGCCCTCGCCCGCCGCCGGCTGAAGCGTCTCAATGATCTTTCCGGTCAGGTCCTGTTCGTGGGCCGCGTTCTGCTCGCTCCCGCTCCTGGCGCCCAGTTGCCGGCCATCAGCGTCCACCAGCGTCACATCCTGCGCGCTCAGGTCGTCCACCGCCCCGGCCACCAGGTTGCGAATCGAGGTCGCCTCATCATCCGTAAGGCTCCTGCGCCGCAGCTTCAGCACCACCGAGGCCTTGGCATGGCGCTGGTTGTCGGTAAACAGCGAATCATGCGGCATCACCAGGTTCACGTGCGAGTTCTCGACATCCGACAGCGTGTCGATCGTGTGTTCCAGTTCACCTTCGAGCGCGCGCTGGTAGTTCACCTTCTCGTCAAATTCCGACCCAATCCAGTTCGGCTTATCGAACAACTCAAAACCCATTCGCCCGCTCTTCGGCCCGCCCTTGGCCGTCGTCACCAGCCGCGCCTTGTCCAGCGAATCGGCGGGGACGCGCAACGCGGTCCCGTCCGGCGAAACGTCATAACGAATGTTCGCCGCGGTCAACTCCGAGGCCATCTCGCGCGCGTCCTCGGAATCAAGCCCCGCGTAAAGCGTCCGCCAGTCCGTGCGCGTTGCATACCAGCCCAGACCCAGCAGGCAGGCCAGCAGGATCGCGGCGGCGACGCCCAAGCGCTTCCTGGCTTGCGGCTCCATTGCGCGGAAACGCGAAGCGATGCCGGAGGCGAACTCAAGAGCGCGCGCCTCCACACCTTTGCCGCCCGCGGCGGTTGTCATCTGCTGGTTCTCGTCCATTCCTCTGCTTTCCAGCCGTCGTGCCCCGTTTGAAAAATTCAGAAATTAGAACTGCATCTGCATGACCTGCTGATACGCGGCCACCGCCTTGTTGCGCACCGCGAGCGCCATCTCAAACGACAGGTCGGCCTTCTCGGTCGCAATCATCGCCTGATGCACGTCCACGCCCTGGCCCGTCATCAGCCCCTCGACCGTGCCCGCCGCCTTGTTTTCCAGTCCCTGCACGCCCTGAATCGCGTTCTTCAGAAGTCCGGCAAAGGGCGCCGCGGCCCCCTTCGCGCCTCCCGCGCCTCCCACACCTTCGGCTGGGGGCCAGTCTCCGGCCATGCCTGTAATCGCGTTTGAAATCGAAATGCCCTGCATCAAGGTCCTCTCTTTCGCTCCGCCGTCGCGGAGTACCGCTTGCGGCGTTATTTCAGAATGTCCAGCGAGGCCGTAATCATGCCCTTGGTGGCCTCGACCGCCGAACTGTTCAGGTCATAAGCGCGCGTCGCGCTCATCAGGTCCACCATCTCGGTCAGCGGATTGATGTCCGGAAACGTCACATACCCGTTCTTGTCCGCATCGGGATGCCCGGGATCGTAGCGTCGCACCCCGGGACTGTTGTCCGAAACCACAGCCGCGATTTTTACGCCGCCAATCTTGCCCTGGCTCTCCGGGCCATTGATCCCAGCACCGCCCTGCGACAAAAAATGGCTCGCAAACGCACCCTGGTCATTCGCCTGCGAT
>DASTXK010000163.1:0-35434 GCA_035765555.1 Acidobacteriaceae bacterium | reverse complement strand
GTAAACGTCAATGTTCAGGTCTTCGAGCTTCTTCACGCGGTTCAGCGCCTCGTAGATCGGCACTGTCCCAATGGGCACGGGCGAGTGGCGCAGAATGGCGTCGCGAATCTCCGGAATGCTGCCGCCGGTTGAGAGATCCATCACGGTGTCCGCCCCATGCTGCACGGCCATGTGCAGCTTGCGAAGCTCCTCGTCAATGTTCGAGGTCACGGCGGAGTTGCCGATGTTCGCGTTGACCTTACAGCGCGTGGCCACTCCAATGCCCATCGGCTCCAGTTCGGGATGGTTGATGTTGGCGGGGATAATCAGCCGGCCAATGGCGACTTCGTCGCGAACCAGCTCCAGCGGCAAATTTTCCCGCGCCGCAACATAGGCCATTTCTTCCGTGGCTTTTCCCTGCCGGGCAAAGTGCATTTGCGACATATTGGTGTCGCCGGTGCGCGCGGCCTCGGCCTTGCGTTTCACAATCCACTCAGCGCGCGGCTTCAGGATTTCCAACGTTGCGTTCTGCTGTAGGCTGCCGGTCTCCATGCTCTTCACCTCTTATTCCAACGATGTCTGGATTATAAATTGATGCGGCCCGCCAACACTCGGGAGGCCCGCCCGTCCGCCCGCCGGGATTCTTCCATGAGATGCAAATGGAGGCGAAACTTCCGGTTGCATCCGCACGCGCCCGCAGCCTACACTTGGTACGTTATGCGGAGCGAGAAACAGGGCTGGCGAATCGGGATTGCGATTGCCATTGTTTTGGCGGCGGTGGCCTATTTGGCCGTCAGCGGCGTGCGGTCAAACAAGAGCTATTACGTCACCATTCAGGAACTCCAGGCTATGGGCCCCAAGGCGTACACGCGCCATCTCCGCGTGGCCGGAAACGTCGAACCGGGTTCCATTCACCGCTCCGGCACTAAGGTGAACTTCGTTCTGGTCGAAAACGCGAACAAGCTCCACGTCACCTACCTCGGCGAAGACCCTCCGCCTGACACCTTTAAAGATGACTCCCAGGCGCTCGCCATCGGCACCTATGACCACGACGGCGTTTTCCGCGCCACGCAGCTTCAGGCCAAGTGCGCCTCCAAGTACGCTCCGGCCAAGGGACAGCAACCCGGAGCGGCCACGCAGGTCTCATCGGTGCAGAAAATTTCCAAAGCGGCCGCCAATTAGCCGATGCCCTTGAAGACGCTCGCGGAACCTTCTTCCGCAACCTCCCGATCCCGCGCGCGCAACTGGCACATCGCTTTCGGGCTGCTGTTCCTGCTCGCTTTTCTGGCACGCATTCCCTTTTACGCGACTCATCATATTCAGGAAGACGCCTACATCACCTTCAGGGCGGCCTTTCATCTGGCTGACTTCGGCCAGTACTCCTACAATCTGGGAGGCCGCGCGTCGGGCGTGACCAGTGTGCTCTATGGGCCAATGATCGCCGGGGTCAGGCTGCTGTTCGGTGCGCATGCCATCGCCGCGGTTTCTGTGCTAAACACCCTCCTCTTTCTTGCCGGGGCCGCGCTTCTTTCCTGCGCCTG
This sequence comes from Acidobacteriaceae bacterium, assembly GCA_035765555.1. Classification (GTDB taxonomy): domain Bacteria; phylum Acidobacteriota; class Terriglobia; order Terriglobales; family Acidobacteriaceae; genus Silvibacterium. Next base: position 33,914 of record DASTXK010000163.1, on the reverse strand, counting down.
GTTCACCGAATGGCGCGAGCGCCTCCTGCTGTTCGCGGGAATTTCGATGTTGCCCGTCGGCCTGATGATCAGCTATGCGGACATGGAAATTCCTCTTCAGGTGGTTCTGTTCTGCGCTGCAATTTTTACGCTTCAGCGCGGGCGACCCAACTGGATCACGCTTGCGGCCATTCTTCTGCTGCCCCTCGTTCGTCCCGATGCCATTGCCTACTCGCTCATCCTGTCGGTCCTCGTCCTCACCTTCAATAAGGCGAAAGGCATTCTCGCATTTGGGTGCAGTTTTGCCGGCGTCGGCCTCATGCTCCTGTTCAACAAAATCACCACCGGAGCATTCCTCACCGCGACCATGCGCGCAAAAGAGGTGGCCTACCATCCCGACCATAGCTTCCACGGAATCCTCAACAGCGCTCACTTTGTTCTGCTGGCGCATGGCTATCTGCTGCCGTTTGAGAGCAAATATCTTGACCCGCTCAGCGCCCTGTTCACCGTCGTTGTGCTCGCGGGCTGCGTCCTCGCGCTCTGGCTTGCGCGCGGCCAGATCATCACGCTCCGCCTGCTGCTCGCCTGTTTCGCCGCGGGTGTGCTCATCCCCGGCGCATACATCCTCGGCGGGGTCCTGTTCCCCTGGTATTTCTGGACCTGCACCTGGCTATGTTTCTCTTTGACTTGCTTTGTTCTTGTACGCGCGACCTTTGCCGCAGGAGGGCGCTCTCGCGTCTTCCTGCTGGTGGCGCTCGCCATTGTATGGGTGAGCGCGGATGGCGCGCAGTGGCTAATTTCCCGCAATATTGGCCTGCAGGAATACCATTACCGCGCCGGTGTTGGCCGCTGGCTGCACACTGTAGCCAGGCCCACTGACACGCTGGAACTGGAGCCTGCAGGATACATTCCCTTTTTCTCCGGTCTCAAAACCTATGACGAGGTCGGCCTCGTTTCGCCCCTGGTGGTTCAGTACCGCACGCGGTACGGCGGCGCATGGTACATGGACTTTCTGAAGCGCGAGCATCCGGATTGGCTGGTGGAACGCGCCAACATGTCCAGGCACATTACCATGGACGAAATCCATCTTTCGCCGCAGGACACTTTGTGGTTCGATACGCATTACACTCTCGCGCGGCATTTCCATTACTCGGCCGCGAATTATCTCCCTCCGGGCCTGCTGCTTAAGCTGATGAAGAACGGCACGCACCCCGATTACTACGTGTACCATTACACAGCGAACCATTAGGGCTGGATATACTTCCCCTTAGAGTGCCTGCCATCGTTCAGCTTGAATCCCTGTCGAAGCTCTATGGAAGCTTCGTCGCGCTGCGCAAGATCACGGCCAGCTTCGAGGCAGGCCGCTGCTATCTGCTGCTGGGCGAGAACGGGGCGGGCAAATCTACCCTGCTGCGCGTCATCGCGGGACTGCTCAGGCCCACCCACGGCGTCGTTCGGGTTTTTGGCGAGGCGAAGCCCGCCCACGTCCGCGACCGCGTTGGATACATGAGCCACGCGCCCATGCTCTACGATGAATTTTCCGCCACGGAAAATCTGCGCTACTTTGCCGGACTCTACCGCGAGCGGGCCTGCCTTTCTCCTGAAGCCGCGCTGCGCGCCGTTGGCCTTGACCCGGCGCTCGACCGGCCCGTGGGGCAATACTCGCAGGGAATGCGTCAGCGCGCCTCGCTCGCCCGCGTGCTGCTGCCGCAACCCGACCTGCTGCTGCTGGATGAGCCGTTTTCCAACATGGACGCGGGGAGCGCGCGCCAGATGCTCGATCTGTTGGAGCGGCAACGCGCCGAAGGCCAGACCATCCTGCTGACAACGCACCAGCGCGAGCTTGCCGAGCCGCTCGCCGATTTCATCCTCACCTTGCAGGCCGGAGCGGTCGAGTCGCTTCATTCCGCAACTCCAAAGGGGGTGCAGGCATGAGTAAGACAAACGCCGCGCGTCACCTCGACTCGCTCGGAATCGCCTATGAGCTGCGTGACTACGCCGTCGATCCCGAGGAGTTTTCGGCCATTCTGGTTGCAGAAAAGATCGGGCTGCCGCCGGAGCAGGTCTTCAAGACGCTGCTTTGCATGACCAGCGATCGCGAGCACGTGTTCGCTGTTGTCCCCGGCTCGGACGAGCTCGACTTCAAAAAGCTGGCCCGTGCCTGCGGAACGCGCAAGACGGAAATGGTTTCTCTCAAGGAGGTCGAGCCGCTCACCGGCTACGTTCGCGGCGGAGTCACGGTCTTTGGCGCGCGCAAAGCGTTCCCGGTCTATGTGGACGAAACTCTTGAGCTGTTCGACGTGATCTCCGTCTCCGCCGGAACGCGCGGAACGCAACTTCTGCTCGCTCCGGCGGACTATCTTCGCGCCGCCAGCGCCACCGTCGCCGCGCTCACGAAGGACGGTCGCCCGTGAATGTCCAGCAGCACAAACGCGAGAGTGGCCCACTTTCCGAGGGTGGCCCACTCAAGCCTGGGTTTGGCTTGAGTGGGGAACACAGCACCCTGAGAGTTCCGTACTTCCTGCTGCACCTCTTCAAAGACCTCCGCCTTGAGTGGCGCTCGCGCGACGCCATCAACTCCATGCTGTTCTTCTCGCTGCTGGTGGTCGTCATCTTCAGTCTGGCCTTCGACCCCACGCAGGCGTTCTCGCGGCAAATTTCCGGGCCGATAGTTTGCGTGGCGATCCTGTTCGCTGCAGTCAGCGCGCTCAATCAGGCGTGGGCACGCGAGCTGCGTCATAACGTGCTGGAAGCGCATCGGATGTCCCCCGCTCCGGCTGCCTCGCTCTTCATCGGCAAGGTGCTGGCCACATATCTCTTCGTCAGCGCGGTTGAGGTGCTGCTGACTCCGCTGTTTGTCATCTTCTACAACCTGAGCGCGCTGGGAAACGCCTGGCTGCTGCTGCTCGCCGTCCCGCTCGGCACGTGGGCCATTCTGGTGAACGGGACGTTCTTCGCCGCGCTCTCCATCCGCTCACGCAATCGCGAACTGCTGCTGCCGCTCATCCTGTTCCCCATTTTCATGCCCGCGCTGCTGTCGATGGTGCTGGCCATTTCGGCCATTCTGAGCGGCGACGCCGACCCCGCGCTCTGGATCAAGATGCTCGCCGGCTACGACATCATCTTCACGGCCATCAGCCTGCTCTTATTTGAGACGGTGCTGAACGCGGAGTAACCTACTGCTCTGCATCAGGGAACCGGCTCGAATCGAACGTTGTCATTCTGAGGCGAAGCGAAGAATCTGCGGTTTGCATCAGAACTCAGGGCGATCACTGCCTTTTCCAAAACGGACCTGTGGCGTCAGAATTTTTCAACCGCCATGCATGTTATTTTTCTCAGCTTGGTAGAATAGAAATAGAGAGTAGAAAACAAGAAAAGGACCGCCAACCGCGCGGTCCTTTTTCCTTGCAATCGGGGCGGCTGATGCCGCTCGCAAGTTTTGTTGTCAAAACCGTTCCGAACCAGGAAAGTCAATGGACTCAATCAAGTGATCATAAAAATCGCCAAATCAATCACTTCTGGAAGACCTGATTTGGAAGTCCTAAAGAATCAAACACTTCTAAAAACGGCAAAAAGTGAATTCAAAATAATCGGAAGAGCGGTGGGGAACAGCCCTAGACCTTCGGCTCCAGACCATCGAGGATAGCGAGGAAGCTCTCGTCCACAGTCCGGTTCTTGGAAATCGCTTCGGCAATCGGAATGCTCTCGATCTTGGTTCCGTGCAGAACGACGAGCCGTCCAAAGTCGCCCTTGTGGACCAGATCAATCGCGGCCAGTCCGTAGCGGGTGGCCAGCATCCGGTCGTAGGCCGAGGGCGAGCCGCCGCGCTGGGTGTGTCCCAGGTTCACGGAGCGGGTCTCGTATCCAGTCTTCTTCTCGATGGCTTCGGCCAGCGCCGCGGCAACACCGCTCAACTGCGCGTGGCCGAACGAATCGACCTTGGTGCCAACGGTGGCCTGCCCGCCGCTGGGCAGCTTGGCGCCCTCGGCTACAACGACGATGCCGTACTTCTTGCCGTGGTCGTGGTTGTACTTGAGCAGCTTGCAGACATGGTCCAGATCAATGGGCACCTCGGGAACCAGCACCACATGCGCGTTTCCGGCGACCCCGGCGGTGAGCGCGATCCAGCCCGCATCGCGGCCCATCACCTCGCATACGATCACCCGATTGTGGGCCTCGGCGGTGGTGTGCAGCCGGTCAATGGCCTCGGTGGCGATGCCGACGGCGGTGTCGAATCCGAAGCAGACGTCGGTGCCGTTCAGGTCGTTGTCGATGGTCTTGGGAACGCCCACTCCGGGCACTCCGGCCTGGATGAGCGCGTTGGTGACGGACTGCGTGTCGTCGCCGCCGATGGCGATGAGAGCGTCGAGCTTGTTGGCCTTGATGTTGGCCACGCACTTCTCGATGCCGCCCTCAACTTTCCGGACATTGGTGCGCGAGGTGCGCAGGATGGTCCCGCCCTTGGTGATGATGCCGTCCACGCTCTCCAGCGTGAGCGGGACGGTGGTGTTCTCCAGCACGCCGCGCCAGCCTTCGATGAATCCCACAAACTCGTCGCCGTAGTGGTTGATTCCCTTCCGCACCGCCGCGCCGATAACAGCATTCAGTCCGGGGCAATCGCCGCCACCGGTCAGCAAACCTACTCTCATTCTTCTGGTCTCCTGTAAAGTTATTCAATTCGATGATAACGGCGCGAGGCGGCATTGCAAAATACGTGAGCACACCAGTATCTCTCCTCCACCGCCGGGAATCCTAGCGAGGAAGATGGCAGTTCCAGCAAGAACTCTGGGGGCACTGAAGCTGCGGATGCGCGCATCGCTGATTGCGCGCGCCGTGCAGTTGCCCGTGCAGGAATTCATCCACACGCAGGGCGTGAGCAGCGCCGTGCTGCTGCTGGCGGCGGTGGTGGCGCTGGTGTGGGCCAACTCGCCCTGGAGCGACGCCTACCATCGCACCTGGCAGGTATCGTTAACGCTCTCCGGCCTCAGCCTGCCGCTCGATGCCTGGATCAACGACGCCATGATGGCGCTGTTCTTCTTCCTCATGGGCATGGAGATCAAGCAGGAGATGGTCCACGGCGAGCTGTCCGAGCCGCGCCGCGCCGCGCTGCCCGTCTTTGCCGCGCTGGGCGGAATGATCGCCCCCGCGCTTATCTATGCGGCCTTCAACCACGGGCTGCCCACGGCGCACGGCTGGGGCATTCCCATGGCGACGGACATCGCCTTCTCGCTGGGCGTGCTGGCGCTCATCAAAGGCGTTCCGGCGGAACTGAAAGTGTTCCTGCTGACCTTGGCCATCGCCGACGACATCGGAGCGATCCTCGTGATCGCCTTCTTCTACACGACTACGCTGCATTGGGAATACCTGCTGATTGCCGCCGCGCTGATTGGCGTGATTCTTGTCGCCCGCAGAATCGGATTCGGGCGGCAGGTCTTCTACACCATCGTTGGCGTCCTGGTCTGGTTCGCCGTGCTGAAATCAGGAGTTCATGCCACCATTGCCGGAGTGGTGCTGGGGCTGCTGATGCCCGCCACCTCAGGCGTTTCGCTGGATGAGTTCAGCGAGATGGGTGTGGACATGATGCGGGACTTCCGCGAGGCGCAGGCTGCCGGAGACGACGCGCGCGCGAACCGCGTGCTGGGCGCGATGGAATATCTGCTACAGAACACCGAGTCGCCCGCCGAGCGCGTGACCCGCAAGCTAAACGACTGGGTCGCATTCCTGGTGCTGCCGCTGTTCGCGCTGGCCAACGCCGGAGTCACGTTTTCCGCCGAGGGCCTGCGGCCGCTGCTGCACAGCCCAGTGGCATGGGGAGTTTTCCTTGGTCTGGTGCTGGGCAAACCAATTGGAATCCTCACAACCTGCTGGCTGACGGTGAAGCTGGACCTGGCGCGCATCCCGCCGTCGATCCGATGGAGCCAGTTAGCGGGGGTATCCGTGCTGGCCGGAATCGGCTTTACGGTGTCGCTGTTCATCGGTGGCCTGTCATTCGCCGGGCCAATGCCGCTGGACAAGGCAAAGACCGCGATTCTGCTAGCGTCGCTCATCTCAGGCATGATGGGATTTGTGCTGCTGAAACGCGCCGGCGCCGTACGTCAACCAAAAGGTTGAGATGCGCCTCCATCAGTGGTTTGAGGGGCGTTGTAGAACGGAGCGATTGCGGTATTCTTCGTAGCAGCCCGCAATCTATGAGAATCAGCTTCAGGAACGTGAGTTATTCAGTCGCGGCTGCGATGATTGCCGCGCTGCTGCTTGCCGGATGTCACTCGCACAATGGGCTGCCCAAGCCGAATTCGCCGCAGTACGCCACGCTGGTCTCCAACTTCTACGTTGGGCTTTCCGCACTGCAGGTAGGCGACGACGTGCGCGCCGAAAGCAACCTGCATCAGGCCACGGAGATTGCTCCGGGCGAGCCTGCCTCATGGGCGAACTGGGGAATTCTGGCGCTGCGCCAGCGCAACTTCGCTCCTGCCGCCGAGCGTCTGGAACGCGCCCGCAAGCTCGATCCGAACGATGGACAGATGTATTACCTTCTCGGGCTGCTGGGCACGGCGCAAGGCGACTCGCAGAAGGCCATCGCCAATTACGGCCAGGCCGTGAAACTCGGTCCGAAGAACCTGCGTGCGCTTTACGCGCTTGCGCTCGAAACCGAACGCCAGAACGCAGCGGGCAGCGAAGAGGAATTCCAGAAGCTCATTCAGCAGATTCTGGCAGCGCGACCCAGGAACCTTGCCGCGCTGCTCGAATTGAGCCGCGTTGCCGCCAAGCAGGGAGATGCCGCCACGCTGCGCGCCACCGTGCAGCGCATTGCCGCGCAAAGTTCGAACTGGCCTGCGGACATCAAGGAGCAGCTTAGCCAGCTTCAGAAGGCCGCGTCGGGGCCTGAAGTCCGCGCAGCCGCCACGCGCAGCATCTTTCTGCGCAACGTGCTGATGCAGCTTCCGTCTTTCCGGGCCGATCTGGCGCAGATTAAGCCCGCGCCCGGAGACGAGGCCCAGCCCTTCACGCATTTCCTGCGTCTCCCGTCGCCTTCCTCCACGCCCGCCCCGCCGGACACAGGAATTACCTTTACCTCGCAGCCGGTGAAGGTTCCGGGTAACGAGCATTGGGCGTGGATTGGAAGCATTTCGCTCGACGGACAAGGCGCGCCGACCGTGGTGGTGGCCAATGGACACCAGGTGAAGCTCCAGACCGGCGCGGCATTCCCGTTCCCGGGCGGAGCCAAGGCCGCCGACCCCATGCCTGAAAGCATCCTGCCCGCCGACTTCAACTACGACTTCAAAACCGACCTGGTCCTCGCGGGCGAGGGCGGGCTTCGCTTCATGCGGCAGGACAGCCCCGCCCACTTTACCGACGTGACCGCTGAGACGAAGCTGCCGAAAGCGATCCTCGACGCCGCCTACACCGGGGCCTGGGCAGCCGACATTGAGGCCGACGGCGACCTCGACATTCTTCTCGGCCAGCCCTCTGGCCAGCCCACCGTGCTGCGCAACAACGGCGACGGCACCTTCACGCCCATCCATCCCTTTGCGGGAATCTCTGGCATCCGCCAGTTCGATTGGGTAGACCTTAATGAGGACGGCGAGCCTGACGCCGGGCTGATCGACGGCGCCGGCCGCCTGCATGTGCTCTTCAATCAACGCTCGGGACAATTTTCTGAACAGGCCATCCCCTCCGAGTTCGCCTCGGTAAAAGCCATCGCGCCCGCTGACGTCGATGGTGATGGACGCTTCGACATTGTCGCGGTGCTGCCCAGCGGGGTCATCGACCGGCTCTCCAGTGCCAACAAAGGCCAAAGCTGGAGCGTCGCGCAAATCGCATCGGTGCCCAACCCCGCTGTGAATCTGGCGGAAGAGGTTCGTCTGCGCGCGGGCGATATCGATAACAACGGGGCCATTGACCTGTTTCTTGCACAGCTTTCGCCGGCTCCCGGCAGGACCACCGGAGGACTCATTTGGCTCGCCGACCAGCATGGCAAGTTGAACCTTTTGAGTAAGCCCGTCGGCCCGGCGCAAGCCTTCCAGCTCGCCGACGTGCGCGACAACGGCCGCCTCGCGATTCTGGGACTCACCCCCAAAGGACAGCCCCGCGTAGACCTGAACCACGGCACCAAAAACTATCACTGGCAAACCATCCGGCCCCGCGCGCGGCACTCCACGGGAGACCAGCGCATTAACCCTTTCGGCATTGGCGGCCAGATTGAGATTCGCTCCGCGCTGCTCACGCAGATGCTCCCCATCACAGGGCCGCAGCTTCATTTTGGCCTGGGAACCCACACGGAAGCCGATGTGGCCCGCATTATTTGGCCCAACGGCTCGGTACGCGCTGAATTCGCCCTGAATGCCGACCAGGAAGTGCTGACTGAGCAGCGGCTGAAAGGCTCCTGCCCATTTCTTTTCGCATGGAACGGCAAAGATATGGAATTCGTGAAGGACACGGTTCCGTGGGGTTCCGCCATTGGCCTAAGGATCAACTCGCTCGGTACCGCGGCCATTGCCGCCACTTCGGAGTGGTTCAAGATTCCCGGCCAAGATTTGGCGCCCCGCAATGGATACTATGATCTGCGAATTACCGGCGAGTTATGGGAAACCTATTACTATGACTATCTGTCACTTATGGTCGTTGACCATCCAGTCGGAACGGACGTCTTCACCGATGAGCGATTTGTCATCCCGCCTGTTAAGCTCGCCATCACCGCAACCGGCACGCCCCATGCCATCACGCGCGCGACAGATGACAGCGGTAATGACGTAACTCAGACCATCAGCGCACTTGACGGAAAGTATCTTGATAACTTTGGCCGCGGCCAATATCAGGGAGTTACGCGCGACCATTTTGTGGAACTCGACTTAGGGGATGACATACCTGCAAGCGGACCGCTCTACCTGATCGCTAAAGGATGGCTGCATCCCTCGGATTCAACCATCAATGAAGCGATAAGTCAGGGATATCACGAGCAGCCCACTCCACTCAGTCTTTCTGTTGAAGATGCTCATGGAAACTGGCGCGTGGTGGAGCCGAATCTTGGATTTCCGGCGGGCAGAAACAAGATTTGCCTGATCAACCTGACCGGCATCTTCAAGCCGGGAATGCCGCACCGGGTACGGCTCAGTACGAACCTCGAAATTTACTGGGACCAGATCCAATGGGCACAGGGTTTGCCGCACACTCCGTTGAAGATCACGCGGCTTGCGCCTTCGGTAGCCGACCTTCACTACAGGGGGTATTCGCTCATTCATCAGGCCAATGCTTCCTCGCCTGAGATACCGGATTACAACCTTCTTCTGGCTACGACGCAGATATGGCGCGACCTGCCGGGATACTACACCCGCTATGGAGATGTCCGGCCACTACTCAACAAGATTGATGATCGCTACATCATTATGAACGCCGGAGACGAACTGGCCCTGCATTTCCCGGCGCTCCCGCCGCCTCCGCCGGGATGGACTCGTGACTATGTGATTGATGGCGATGGTTGGGTAAAGGACGGCGACTACAACTCGGTTGATTCGGTTACAGTGCTGCCGCTTCCTTATCATGCACGCAGACTCTACAACACACCCCCTAAACCTCTCTGGGATGAGTGGGTTTATAAGCACCACTCGAAGGACTGGCAAACGTACCAGACCCGCTACGTTTCAGACGATAACTTTGTGAATGCCCTCAGGAGTTCAGCAGGCCAATGAAGCGCGGTCCCATCGCACGGGTTTTACTCATTCTGTTCTTTGTTGGACTGATCGCGGTGCCCGTTGTCCTCACGCGCGTTTCCACCCACAGCAAGGTGGGCCATGATAGCGCGGAATCCGCCATATCTCGTTATGGCTTCTACTTTACGGAAGTATCCAAACAAGCCGGGATCAACTTCACTCATCAAGCTCCAGTACTCGACCCGAAGCTTGTGCCCATTATGCCTGAAGTTGCCTCCATGGGCGCCTCCGTTTCGATTGTGGACTATAACCGCGACGGCTGGCCCGACATATACGTAACAAACAGCCGCGAGGGCACCATGAACGCCCTCTACCGCAACAACCACGACGGAACCTTTACCGATGTGGCTCCGCAGTTGGGTATCGCTGACGTGAATAAGACCGGCACGGGCGTGTCCATGGGCGCCGTATGGGGCGACTATGACAATGACGGCTACCCCGACTTATTTCTCATTAAGTGGGGCCGCCCCATGCTTTTCCAAAACAACGGAGGTAAAGGCTTTACCGATGTCTCTGAGCAGGCCGGCCTTCCACAATGGATGAACGCCAACACCGCCGTATGGTTCGACTATGACGGCGATGGAAAATTAGACCTTTTTGTTGGCGGCTACTACAACGAGAACATCGACCTCTGGCACCTTAAGACTACTAAGATCATGCCCGACAGCTTTGAGTACGCAAAGAACGGCGGGCGCAAATATCTGTTCCATAACCTTGGTGATGGACACTTTGAGGAAGTAAGCGCGCAAGTGGGAATCAAGAGCCGCCGCTGGGCGCTGGCCAGCGGAGCCGCTGACCTCAGTGGTAGCGGACATCCAGATCTCTTTGTGGCCAATGACTATGGTGTTTCCGAGTTATACGTAAACGACGGCAAGCGTTTCCACGAAGAGGGAGAACAAACCGGCGTGGGCTTTGCGCCGAAGAGCGGCATGAATGTGGCCTTCGGCGACATTTTCAATCAGGGCAAATACTCCATTTATGTATCGAATATTTCCGAGACCGGAATTCTGATTCAGGGAAACAACCTATGGGTTCCGCAGGAAGGAACATCCGGCAACTCGCTGCATTACCAGAACATGGCGCGCGCCCTTGGGGTCGAGCTGGGCGGCTGGAGCTTCGGAGCGCAGTTTGGTGATTTGAACAATGACGGCAATCTCGACCTGTTTCTGACCAATGGTTATGTCTCACTCGACCGCGATAGAAGTTACTGGTATGACTTTGCCAAAGTTGCTGGAGGCAACAGCACCATAATTGGCGACGCAAAGAACTGGCCGGCATTCGATGGTCGCAGCCTTTCCGGGTACCAGCAGAAAAAGGTATGGCTCAACGACGGCGCTGGTAAGTTTGAAGACGTAGCCCAAGCCGTCGGCGTAACCGATACGCACGACGGACGCGCAGTCGCATTCGCCGACTTGTGGAACCGTGGTGTCCTGGACGTGGTCGTCGCAAATCAAAATGGGCCATTGCTTGTCTATAAGAACACGGTTAACCCACTGGACAAATGGATCGAGTTCCAACTTGAGGGAACGAAGAGCAACCGCAGCGCCATCGGCGCTCAGGTGACACTTTTCTGGAATAACCAACAGCAAATACAACAGGTTTCCGGCGGCAGTGGATTTGCCGCTCAGAACGAACGCCGCCTTCATTTTGGACTCGGGAAAGATCCGCAGATCGAGAAGGCCGTCATCCGGTGGCCTTCCGGAGAAGTCCAGACGCTTGGCCACCTCGCACCGGACCAGCTCTACAACATTAAGGAGCCGGAATGAGCCAGCAAACCATCGCAATTCCTCCCCGCCAGCCAGCGAAATCCGGCTGGAAGAAGTGGCTCTCGCTTGACAACCGCTTCGTGCCGCCGATTTTCATTACGCTCATCCTGCTTGGCGGGCAGATAGGTTTTGGAATCCTCGAGAGTTACGAGAAAACTCTGGTCGCCATCGGTACAGCCATTCTCGTCGAGATGGTCCTCGGCCGTATCTTCACTGGAAAGTATCCTCACGCGGCCAGCGCCTACATTACCGGAATCAGCGTCGGCATTCTTCTGCGGTCGACTGCCTTCTGGCCCTACGCAGTCTGCGCCGCAATCGCCATTACTTCAAAGTACGTTCTGCGCTACAAAGGACGACATCTGTGGAATCCGTCGAATTTTGGGATTTGCGTTGTGCTGTTCCTGCTTCCCGCCAGCAGCACCATGCTCAGCATTCAATGGGGCAATAACCTTGGGTCACTGGTAGTTATCTGGCTGCTCGGTTCAGTTATCATCTGGCGGCTTCGCCGCTTCCACATTAGCGCGACTTATGCCATTGCGTTCATATTGCTCGCCGTCCTTCGCGCCTACATCATCCATGAGCCGGTGTTGTCGGAAATCTCACCCATCACCAGTCCGGAGTATCAGCTCTTCATCTTCTTCATGATCACTGACCCTAAGACCACCGTACGCTCCAGGTCGGGTCAAATTCTCGTCGTTGTGGCTGTGGCCATCCTTGAGATGGTATTCCGCCTTAACCAGAGCGTCTACGCTGAGCTCTACGCCTTGTTTTGGATTGGCCCCATTGCCATGCTCATCGAAATGTGGCTCAATGCGCGTCGGATAAAATCGGAACCCACTGCGCCGGTGCTCACCCCCCAATCGCAGGTCGCCCCCACATAGCCCGACATGAAGGAACGCTCTTTGAAACTTCCGTACTTGAAACTCACGACGACTACCCTCCTAGCCGCGGCCCTGATTGTCTCCGGCTGTAAAAAATCAAAGGAAGCTGCTCCCGCTTCCTCTGAATCCCACACTCCCAACGCTTCTGCCTCTGAAACCACCTCGACCGCGCAGCCCACGCCTCCTAAGCGTCCATCGGGGGCGATCCAATTTACCGACATCACGTCGCAGGCTGGAATACGCTTTGTTCATGACAGCGGCGCCTTCGGCAAGAAGTATCTCCCTGAGACCATGGGTAGCGGGGTTTGCTTTATCGATTATGACAACGATGGCTGGCAGGATATCTTTTTTGTTAATTCTATGGATTGGCCCGGCCATAAAAAGCACACATCGTATCCGGCGCTTTACCACAACAACCACGACGGCACCTTTACCGATGTAACTCGACAGGCCAGCCTGGATATCGAAATGTATGGAATGGGATGCGCCGTCGGCGATTACGACAACGATGGGCGCGACGATCTTTATGTCACGGCGGTTGGAAAGAGCCATTTGTTCCGCAATCTCGGCAACGGCACGTTTCAGGACGTAACAGCGAAGGCCGGAGTTTCATCTCCCGGATTCGCGACCAGCGCTGCCTGGGTAGACTATGACCGCGACGGCAAGCTCGATCTGCTTGTAGATCATTATGTGCATTGGACACCGGCAACCGACCAGACGTGTTCACTTGATGGGAAGCACAAATCCTACTGCACGCCGGAATTGTACAAGGGCGAAAGTGTAAGACTCTACCATAATGAAGGCGGTGGACGCTTCAAAGACGTAACCAAGGCAGCCGGGCTTTATGATGCTTCGGACAAGGCGCTTGGCATTGCGGTGATTGATTACGACAACGATGGCTGGCCCGACTTATTCATTACGAATGACACACAACCCAACAAGCTGTACCACAACAACCACAATGGGACCTTTACAGAAGTGGGCTTCGCGTCCGGAGTGGCCTTTAGCGACGCGGGGAAGGCACGTGCCGGAATGGGTACGGATGTTGCCAACTACGATGGTTCCGGCCGCCAGAGCCTGGTCATCGGTAATTTCACCAACGAAAGCCTGGCCCTTTATCATAACGACGGGCAGGGGCTTTTTTCTGACCATGCGATTGCCGCCGGACTCGCCGCCCCATCTGCAAAGTCGCTTACCTTCAGCACATTCTTTTTCGACTATAACCTCGACGGGCTGCCGGACATTTTTGCGCTGAATGGCCACGTTGCGGATGATATCTCTGTAATACAACCGTCTCTCAGCTACGCGGAGCCGCCGTTGCTATTTCGTAACACCGGCGGCGGTAAGTTTGCAGATGTCTCCCGGCAGGTCGGAAGCGCGCTGCGAAAGTCAGTGGTCGGACGCGGGGCGGCGTATGGGGACATCGACAATGACGGCGATCTTGATCTGGTGTTGACCGCCAGCAGCGGGCCTGCGCGGCTCCTGCGCAATGACAATGGCAATCAGAATGACATGCTTCGCGTGAGAACTGTCGGTACCCGCTCGAATCGGGATGGGATTGGAGCAAAGCTTGTTCTTACTTCTTCGACTGGAGAACACATCAGCCGTATGGTTAAGAGCGGATCAAGTTATTTGTCGCAGAGTGAACTGCCCCTCACCTTCGGGCTGGGTAAACCAGACCCGGCGCGGCGCTTGAAGCTGGAAATACTCTGGCCAAGCGGGCACAAAGAGATCATTACCGATATTCATCCAGACCAATTCATTACTGTCGAAGAGGGCAAAGGCATCATCGCCGCTCAACCAATCAGCTTTAAGTAATGCGACCGAAGCCGCACCGGTCCAGCATTAGCGTTGCCTCATCACGATTTGCGCCGACTTTATGCGCACAACGTAACAGATCTTCTGCATCGACCGGATACCAGTTGTCGCGAGTCAGATTCCCAAGCCCGGCCACATCCAAAGGCTCAATGATCCGGCGAATGTCTTCAATCAGTTCGTCCGATTCCCTGCCCGGCTGCACGATGAGTGCGCGCTCCAGCATGTGGCGGCATTGCGGCCCAAACCGCGGATCATCGTGGAGCAAGAACGATGCCGCAAAATGCGGCTTGCCTAATCTTCGGGACGTTTCTGAATAACTCGCCGCTGTAAAGTAAAGCAGCGAGAGGGCCGTAAACACTGGAAAGTTAGCCATGTTCGCATAAAGAGCGCCGATCAGGCAAGCAGTTGCGAGCAACTCTCCCTCGGTTTTTCTCGCATAGGTCTCCATTTGCGCGCAAAATCGCTTTGTACCCCAATCACGGCCAATAATTTCAGCCAACCTGCTAACCCCGAGTAAAGTAAGCGGAAAACCGGTTGAAAGCAGCGGATCGACAAAACCGGCGGCCGATGGCAGTAAGGCCCAGCTACCCCCGGCAATTGAAGCGCTGCGGAATCCGACACGCCGAATGTGCCGGAACGGCTGCACGGCTCTCGCATAAGCAAACTGCTCCCTGAGTGCGGGAATGCGTGACAAGAGACGGTTCCAAGCCGCTTCTCCGGCGGTCAAGCCCAAGTCGTTCGCTAGCTCGTCCAAGGCGACAATTCCGGCACTTACAATGCCGTTGTTAAAGCGCAGCGCCCAAACCCATCCACCATCAAAGATATGGTGGACGGCGGCATCATCAACTGGGTACGGAGCTTCCTTCCAATAACCCTGGCCAGATATATCTTTGATCTGACTTACTCTTGAGAAATGGCTGTAGAGCGCCTGGGTTGCCGGGAAGCCAGGCAGTTCCAATTCACCGAACTTCGAGGCGCGATGCAGAAATCCGCGTGGTCCGGTCGCGTCAATCACAAAGCTTGCCTGGATTGTTAAATCACGCCCGGCACGCGCGCCGCGCAGTTGCATCCCGTCATCCATTTCGGCGCACTCCGACAGGTTTACTTCATCCAGATATTCAACACCAAGGATCTGGGCCTGCCGCAGAAGGTAAAAATCGAAGTCTTCTCTGTACCAATGGGTATCCGCTATTCTGTCGTGCGGACTCGCTGCAACCAATAATTGGCGACTGCGGTCTGTCCAGGGAGGCAGAGGAGCGCCGAATCTATGATGGAAAAAGCTGAAGCCGCGTTTCAGCCCACATGCCAGCTCTGGATGCTTTGCTTGCCATGGTCCCCACTTAGTAAGTGATTGAACGCCTGGCAAATCATACTTATTGGCCAGCTCATCAAGTAGTAAGTTGGAAAGTGGAGTTGAAGATTCCCCGATAACCATGCGAGGATGCTTGCCGCGCTCCAGCAGGACGACGCTTTTGCCCAACCGATGAGCGATCATGGCCATCAATGATCCGGCGAAGCCGGATCCGATCACCGCAACATCAAACTTATATTGTCCGCCCAACCCCATCCTCGCATTTGTCACAATGAACCGTGTCAGCAACTTCCTGGCTCAGGTTCATGGCACGCAAACGTGCAACGCGGGCGTCAAAGCAATGCGCGCATTCGGAACCATGTTTCACGCCCCACAGGTCGGCAAAAACCCTGCCCCGGTTAAATCTAAGCCCACTCGCAAAGGCAGATTCAAGCACGCTTAAATCTGGCGGCTCAAACTCTCTCATTTCTGACAGCATTTCCATTGCGCCATTTCCGCCGCGGGTGAGGATCAGGGTCGCGGCAGTCGCCCCGCAATTGAAGGCGAACCCGATTGAGCGCTTCGCCCAATTCACGGCTTCTTCTTTCCGCATGAACGGCGGCTGCACCAGAATAAAAGCCCGCATATCAATCCCGTTGCGTTGCAGGTAGTCGGCCGCGGCGGTGAATTGTCCAAGAGTCATGCGCTTGTTCAGCTTTTCGAGTACCCCTTCGTGGGCGGTCTCCAAGCCCATCGCGACCTCGAGTTTTCCGGCAAGCAAGTCGCGGAATTCCAAGGCGCGCTCTCCAACCAGCGCAGGATGGCACTCCACGATCACGCGCTCAAATCCTTGCAGCCGCGCCGCAATCGCTTCGTAGTCCTCAACGGGAATGGCTTGGGTGTCGAAAAAGCTGCCGCTGTTGTAAAGCTTCGCCACCTGGGCCTGAGGCAACTGGGCCAGAGCAAAATCAATCTGGTCGGGTATCGCTCCTGTGGGCACGGACTCCGTGAGCGTGTTGCGCCACAGGTCGCACATAACGCATCGGAACGGGCACTCGCGATTGGTGAGCAGAACCGTATTGACAGGCAGGAGCTGCCCCTCGCTGGACCGCTCTTTCTCCTGAAAGAATCCGTATGGCTCGCGCGGTTTTAGCACAGCGCGATCAGAACGCCGTGCGAGAATCCATCGATCGCGCTCCGAAGCTTTCTCCGGATAACTTAATTCCACGGCGATATCTCAGAGATAGATAGACAAAAACTGCTTGCGATATTCCGACTCGCGAAACGGCAGCCTGCTGCGAAGCGCCTCCGCCGGAATTGCCCCGTGCTGGAAGCGGCGCTTCGGGAAGACCGGCATTTTCATCCCGGTCAGACTCGCGATACCACGCGAAACAATCTCTCCTTTAAGTTCGTACAAACGCGGTACGCTATAGTCTGTCAACTGGATGAAGGGAATGCCCTCGGCGACGGCAATTACTTCCGGTCGGGTATAAGGGCTGAACCCCACAAATCCATAATGATGTTCCGTGGCGTAAGTGCGGGTATAAGACCTGCTAAGTCCTCCGCTATAAGTCAAGGAGTGTTTGATCCGGCCAACGCCCCATCCTTCCTGGTAGAGCATTTGGTTATTGACCACGCTGCGTATGGTCAGCTCGGGGTTCTCTTCAATCGGATAATCTTTCAGGTTCTCATCGCCCCCGTCGCCATCGAGCAGATACTTCCAATCCGGATAGCGCTCGCGAATGCCCCGGCAAAGCGCGAGCAGCATGCTGGCCGACTCCACATCGAGCGACTTATAGTCCTCAATCACACGAATGGTCTCTTCCGTCCTCAGATCAGAGGGCGTCGCTTCTATCGGCTCAAGAAACAGCCCTAACCCGAGCGCGTCAAGAAACTCGCGCGCCTGCCGCACATCTGGCCCATTGCCAAGGTCAAGGACAAATGCCTTGAGCCGGCTGGGGCTCATTCCAAGCCTCTGCATCACGTGGTAAGTGGTGAGGAACACGCTGCCACTGTCAACGCCTCCAGAAAAACAAACCCCTATCGGTTCGCTGGCCGGAATGCGCTGCAGCCACGCGGAAATTTCTTCAACCAGAGCGCCGATGTAGGCCTTCCCTATCTCATCAAGATCAGTGGAGAGTACTCCCGATACGGGCGTGAAGAAGCGGGTGTAGACCGGGTCGGGATCGGGGCAGCCGATGAGCTGAATCTCAACGATATAATGCGCCGGAACCATCCGGGTATAGCTTGGATGGAATTGACCTTCCAGCCCTTCCGACTTCAGCCAGTTATAAATCGCGTCGATGCGCGGAGCAACTATCAGCACTGGCCCTTCCTGCCGTTTGGCCAGAAAGTAGCGCATAGGGCGGTCGAGCGAGCGGGCCATGCGCACCGTTTTGCCCTCGCGTGCAATCAAGGCGAAAGAGCCTTGAATGCCGCGCACCGCGTCAGGCTGACCGGTCAGCAGGTGTTGGCGGGCCTCTTCCACGGTGAAGTTATAGAGGTGGTTTGCATCCGGTTCGGTAAGGTCAACCACTCGCTCGATGTAATGATCCATAGGCGGCGCTCCAAACTTCAGTTTACTCCCCCGTTTGTGAGCCATCGCCGGGCTGTTCGGAGGACGTTTATGATCTGGACTATGAGCAGAGTATCCGCGATAAAGAACGCCCGGAGCGCCTGTTGGCAATGGTAACTTCCCTTCCGCGCCGGCGGCGCATTCTTTACGTGGGCGATCTGAGCCCGGGGGGCACATCTGCAAGCCGGTATCAGGCGCTGCGTCGGCTAAGCCAACATGTGCAGCCGTTTGATTTGCTTCGCTATGTTCCGGCCTCAAAGGTATCGCGGTGGCTTTTCTTTCGGTACCCGGCGGGGCCGCTCATTGCCCGGGTGAATCGTGACCTGGTCGAGGCGGTGGAGAGCTTTCGTCCTGATTTGGTGTGGCTGGATAAACCCACAGCCTTTACTCCGGAAACCATGCGCGCCATCCAGCGAGCGGGCGCGCGGTCTGTCTTCTATGTGCAGGACGCGCCATTCGGCCCGCGGAATGATGGCTGCTGGCGACAGTTCCTTAAGGTTTATCGCATGGCCGACCTGCATTGCCTCTTTCGTGGGGCGGATGTGGTGCGCTACGCGGCATGGGGTTTGCCCTACATCGAGACCATGTTCAGCTTTGATCCGGTAATGCACTTCCCTCCGCCGCGCGGTTTTGGCGAGGACCAGCGCACACGCGAAGTGTCCTACATTGGGCATCCGCATGAACAGCGGCCTGCTTTCCTGCTGAAACTGGTGCGCGAGCACGGGCTCACGGTATTCATTAACGGAAACCGCTGGAAGCGAGCGCTGGCTCCGGACGAGATAGCAGCTTTCAAAATCGGCGGCTACCTCGCCGATGAGCATTACCGCGCCGCAATCTGGGCCTCAAAAATCAACCTCAGCTTTGTCACAGAAGACAACGAGGACGACATCGCCCATAAAGCGGTGGAAATTGCCGCCTGTGGAGGATTTCTACTGGCGCTGCGCACACCGGGCCATCAGGCGATCTTTGAGGAGGACCGGGAAGCCGTCTTCTTTTCCTCCATCGAGGAATGCGCGGACAAGTGCCGCTATTACCTCAGCCGCCCTGACCTGCGCGAAGCCATCGCGGCACGCGGGCACGAGCGGGCCGTCCGCGGCGGATACGACAATGACACGCAAATCGCGCGCATTCTGAACAGGCTCGATGGGCAGGCGGACTAAAGCCCGAGGCCGCCATCCACTCCGAGAATCTGCCCTGTGATGAAGTGCGGGCCAGCGGCGAAGAACATCACTGCGGCGGCCACTTCCCGCGGACTTCCATTGCGCCGCATCGGTGTCTTGCGGGCAAAATGCTCGTACTCCGCGGCGACTTCACCATTCACAATCATTCCCGGAGCGACGCAGTTTACGCTGATCTCCGGCGCAAACGCTCTGGACATGGTCCGGGTAAGCATGTGCAGCGCCGCTTTCGACGTGCAGTAGTGGGCGTGGGTCGGCCACGGATGTGTCCCGCCCAGCGAACCGAGATTGATGATGCGACCGCGTGAAGCTTTCAGATGCGGCAGCGCCGCCTGGGCCACCAGAAACGGCGCGCGCGTGTTGGTCTGGAACATTGCGTCCCATTGCTCCACGGAAATTTCTTCCATGGGCGCTGTCTCAAATCGTCCTGCATTGTTCACCAGAATGTCGATGCGCCCGAACTCCGCCGCTACCCTGGCCACGGTTTCGCGAATGCTCTCCGGCTCGCGCAAATCCGTGCGGATGGTCGCCGCGCGTACACCCAGCGCCTGAAGCTCGCACAAGGTTTGCGCGGCTGCTTCCTTCGATCGGAGATAGGTGATGGCCACATCCGCGCCTTCGCCGGCCAGCGCGAGCGCGGTCGCGCGCCCGATGCGTCTGGCCGCGCCCGTCACCAGCGCCACTTTGCCCTGCAAACTACCCATACACACAGTTTAGCGGCTCAGACAGCTCTTCCGCCTTCCGCGACATCCAATCCGAGCGTTACCATCCATACGATGAATCGCCGCCGGACCGATATCCTCATTCGGGCCACTCTGATCGTGGCATTGCTGGTCGTGTGCCTGAACGCATGGCTGGCGTTCCGATCGGTCAAGATTCTGAACGACAGTCAGTATTGGGTGGCGCAGACGTGGCAGGTCATCGATACACTGGAGCGCGTCATCGGCTCGCTGAAGAGCGCCGAAACCGGGTATCGCGGTTTTCTTGTGACCGGCGACTCGGCCTATCTCGCTCCCTACAAATCGGCAGTCCAGGAGATTCCACGAGAATTTGACGAACTGACTTCTCTCACGGTTGACAATCCCAAACGGCAGGACAAAATCGCGGCCATGCGCGCGCTTGTGGACAAGCGGATTGCGGTGCTGCAGTCGGCCATGGGCCGGCTCGAAGCGGGAGAGAAGGACAAAACGGGACTATTGAAACAGAGCGGCACCGGCAAGGCGGAACTGGACCAATTGCGCGCCATGACGACCTCCATGCAGAGAGAGGAGCAGCGTCTTCTGGTGCAGCGAGTCGCGGAATCGCACCGGGCCAGGGCCGATTCGCAATTGACAATCCTGGTGGTCACGGTTGTCGATATATTGCTGATCGCGCTCGTGCTGTGGCTGCTGAACCGGGAGCGCGTGCTTCGCAGGAGAACAGCGGCCACGGCCGACCGCCTTGCGAAGCTGCAAAGCGTCATCGATGTGGGGCTGACAAAGCTTTCGCTGGCTGAACTCATCCATTCACTGCTCGACCGGCTGGGCAATGTGATTGGTGCCGATGGTTCGGTTTTCTGCCATTGGCGCGACGGCGAAATCGAAGTGGCCGAATCCAGCGGCGTGAAAGCCACCATCGGCAAGCGCTTCAAGCTGGAACCCGGCAACCCCCTCTACGAGGCCGGGAGCAGCCGCAAGCTGGTCACGGTGGAGGGGGGATCCGCCGAGATCGTGCCTCTGGAAGGGATGCGGCGAGAGATGCACGCAATCCTGGTGCTGCCCATTCTCGTCTCCGGCGAGGTGGCGGCGCTGCTGATTGCCGGACGGCGCGAGAACGCTTTTGTGAATCCCGATGAAGATTTGCTCACGTTTGTCGCCGACCGCATTGGAATGGCGCTCGACCGCGCCAAGATCTATGAAGACGAGCGGGAGGCGAGGCGACTGGCCGAGCAGAGCACGGCGGAGGTGCAGTTGCTCAATGAGGAACTTGAAGAGCGTGTCCAGTTGCGCACGGCGGAGCTGGCGGCCAGCAACCGCGAGCTGGAGGCCTTCAGCTATTCGGTCTCCCACGACCTGCGCGCGCCGCTCCGCTCTATTGACGGATTCAGCCTTGCCCTTGAAGAGGATTTCGCGCACATCATGAATGCGGAGGGCCGCGACTACATCCGGCGCATCCGCTCCGGAGTGCAGAAGATGGGCCAGCTTATTGATGCCCTGCTTCAGCTCTCGCGGATCACGCGCTCCGATCTTTCCCGCGAACAGGTCAACATCTCCGAAATCGCCGCCGACGTCGCCCGCGATCTTCGCGCCGAGAACCCTGACCGGAATCTGGTCTTCCGCATCGAACCAGACCTTGAAGCCAATGCCGACCCGGGTCTGCTGCGGGTCGCTCTGGAAAACCTTCTCGGCAATGCCGTCAAATTCAGCGCGCACCACTCGGAGGCCTTGATCGAATTCGGACGCTCTCCGGAGACGGGCGAGTTCTTCGTCCGCGACAATGGGGCCGGTTTTGATATGCAGTACGTCGATAAGCTCTTCCACGCCTTCCAGCGGCTCCACGGCGAGCGGGACTTCAAGGGCTCGGGCATTGGGCTGGCGACGGTTTCGCGGGTAATCCAGCGGCACCAGGGCAAAATTCGCGCGGAAGGGGCCGTTGACCAGGGCGCTACTTTCTGGTTCACGCTGGGGTAGGATAGGAGGGGTATGGCTGAGCCGGCAAAAACGATCCTCCTCATCGAGGACGATTCCGACCACGAGTTGCTGACCATCCGCGCGTTGCGCAAAGCCAACATCGCCAACGAAATCGCGATCGCGCGCGACGGCGAAGAGGCGCTTGACCTGCTCTTCGGTAATGGAGAAGGCGCCCTCAAGACCTGCCCCCAGGTTGTTCTGCTCGACCTTAAGCTGCCGAAGATTGACGGGCTCGAAGTCCTCCGCCGCATCCGCGAAAATGAGCGTACCCGGATGCTTCCCGTCGTCATCCTCACTTCGTCTGATGAGGAGAGCGACATCATTCGCAGCTACCGACTGGGCGTCAACAGCTATATCCGGAAGCCGGTCAACTTCACGGAATTCGCTGAGGCAACGCGACAGTTGGGCATGTATTGGTTGGTATTAAACGAATGTCCACCCAGCAACAACTGAGGTCGAAGCGCCTCCGGGTCCTGCTGATCGAGGACAACCCTGACGACGCGGTCCTTATCGAAAGGCACTTGCGCCATGCGGGCCTGTCGTTCACCGCGCACCGGATCGAGACCGCCGAGGAGATGCGCGATGCGATGCTCGACCCCGACGGCTGGGACGTGGTGCTGGCTGACTACCATCTCCCCGATTTCAGCGCGCCCGAGGCGCTCAGCCTGCTGAAGGAGACGGGCCGCGATATCCCCTTCATCATGATGTCCGGCGCGGTCGATGAAGAAACCGCCGTGGCCGCCATGCGCGCCGGCGCGCTCGACTATATCGCCAAGCAGAACCTTACCCGCCTGGTGCCCGCGATTGAACGCGAACTGAAGGACGCCCACAGCCGCCGCCTGAAGCGCGGCGCGGAACAGGCGCTCCGTTCGAGCGAAGAGCGGTTCCATCGGCTCGTACAGGCGATGCCGCTCGCGCTGCTGATCGCCGATTCCTCCGGGCATATCGTCTATGCCAACGAAGGGGTGGAACGGCTGCTCGGCTACAGCCAAGCGGAAATCGAGTCCGGCGCCCTCACGCTGAACCGCATCTTCGGAGCCGGCAACTCCCATGAATCGCTGCTGAAGCGCTGGGCGCGCGGCAGCGGCGAGCCGCTCGAAGTGGAATGCCGCACCAGCAGGGGCACCATCGTGCCAGTGCTGGTGGGAGCGGCGCGGCTCAATCGCGAGGCCCCTCCGGAAGACCGCCAGTTCGTCGCCTTTCTGGCCGACCTGACCGAGCAGAAGCGCAGCGACGAAATCTTCCAGCGCACGGAAAAGCTGGCCGCCGCCGGACGACTCGCCGCCTCCATCGCGCACGAGATCAACAACCCGCTTGAAGCCGTAACCAACTGCATGTATCTGATGAGCCAGTCGGCAATGAGCGACGAGGCGCGGCAATATCTCCAGCTTGCCCAGCGCGAGCTGAACCGCGTTGTCCACATCACCACACAGACCCTGCGCTTCTATCGCCAGAGCACGCGGCCGGTGGCGACCAATGTTCAGGATCTGCTCGAAACCGTTATCTCTCTCTATGACGCGCGGCTGCGATCCAATTCCATTCGCATCGAGCGCCGCTTCCGGCCCGTGCCTCCCATCACCATCTTCGATGGGGAGGTGCGCCAGGTGCTGGCGAACCTCGTCGCCAACGCGATTGACGCCATCGGTCCCCGGCAGAACGGGCGCATCTGCCTTCGCACATCTGGAGCGCGCGACTGGGCGAATGGCCGGACGGGAATCGCCATTACCATTGCCGATACTGGCTCCGGTATGGATGCCCGGACCGCCCGCCGCATCTTCGAGCCGTTCTTCTCCACCAAGGACGAAACCGGCACGGGCCTCGGCCTCTGGGTGAGCCTCGAAATTCTGGAAAAGCACCAGGGCAGTATCCGGCTGCGCACCCGCGCCGGACAGGGCAGCGGAACCGTCTTCCGCATCTTCCTGCCATTCCGCCACAAGGCAGTGGAGTCGGCTGAACCGCCGGAGGCGCTGAAGGCCTCAGCGTAGGACGATTCGCCCGTCCACACCCGGCATTTGCCCGTACCGCACAATTTCTCGCGATTCTAGATATGTATGATTCTAAGGAGTTTCCGAATTATCCCGTCCATAACCGTTTGATTTCAGGAGGTTTGGAGTTTTGTGATTGAATTCATTGGTTTTATGCGATGTTGTGCTGCTGCAAATATTGAACTCGATGACAACGAAAAAGGACCGCCCGATTAAGCGGTCCTTCAGCTTTTACTCTCTACTTCTACTCTACCAAGCTAAGAAAATTCATGTGCATAGTGAGAATAAAAATATGGAAGGGGCGTTCGGTTTCGGGAATTCTGCTGCCTATCCCTATTGCCTGTTGCCTGCTTTTTTCAAGCAACGCTTCCCTGCTGCCGCGCCTCTGAGAAAAGGGGACAAACTCAAGCAGAATCAGGAAGAAAGACCTTATGGCAAGCACGCTGCTCCCGGGGAAGCCGTATCCTCTGGGCGCGAAATGGGACGGCACCGGCGTCAACTTCGCAATCTATTCTGAACATGCGACCGCGGTCGAACTGTGCCTCTTCAGCCCGGAGGGCCACCAAACAGAACAGATCTTTCTTCGCGAGACCACGGCCTTTGTGTGGCACGGATATATCCCCGGCATTCAGGTTGGGCAACTTTACGGCTATCGCATTCATGGCCGCTGGGACCCGAAAAACGGTCTTCGCTTCAACCCCGCTAAGCTGGTCGTTGATCCATACGCGCAGGCGGTATCCGGAAAGACAAACTGGTCGCAGCCGATCTTCGGATACGAGTTCGGTGGAGAAGACGCCGACCTTCAGATCGACAGTCGCGACAGCGCCGCCGGCGTGCCCAAGTGCGTGGTGGCCAGCCCATACTTCGATTGGGAGCAGGACCATCCGCTCCGCTATCCTCTGTCGGACTCGGTAATCTACGAGACCCATGTACGCGGCTTCAGCATCCAGAACCCCGACGTGCCCGAACCTCTGCGGGGGACCTATGCCGGACTCGCCTCGCCCGCGAGCCTGCGCCACCTGAAGCGCCTGGGCATTACCGCCGTGGAACTGATGCCCGTCCACCACCACATCAACGACGGGTACCTGATCGACAAGGGCCTGAACAATTATTGGGGATATAACACGCTGGCCTACCTTGCGCCCGAAGGCCGCTACTGCTCCACGGGCGACCGCGGCAACCAGGTGGCGGAGTTCAAGGCCATGGTCAAGACGCTGCATCGCGAAGGCATCGAGGTGATCCTTGACGTGGTCTACAACCACACGGCGGAGGGCAACCACCTTGGCCCCACGCTCTCGATGCGCGGCATTGACAACTCCACCTATTACCGGCTCGTGCCCGACAATCCCCGCTACTACATGGACTACACCGGCACCGGCAACACCCTGAACGTGCGCCATCCGCAGGTGCTGAAGCTCATCATGGACAGCCTTCGCTACTGGGTGCTGGACATGCACGTGGACGGCTTTCGCTTTGACCTGGCGGCGACCCTTGCCCGCGAGCTGCACGATGTGGACCGCCTGAGCGGCTTCTTCGACATCATTCACCAAGACCCCACGCTTGCCGACGTGAAGCTGATTGCCGAACCGTGGGACGTGGGCGAAGGCGGTTATCAGGTGGGCAACTTCCCTGTCCTGTGGGCCGAGTGGAACGGCAAATATCGCGACACGGTCCGCCGCTACTGGAAGGGCGATAACGGCCAGCTTTCCGACCTTGGATACCGGCTGACCGGCTCAAGCGATCTCTATCAGCACGATGGACGCCGCCCCTACGCGAGCATCAATTTCATCACCGCGCACGATGGCTTCACGCTGCGCGACCTGGTGAGCTACAACGAAAAGCACAATGAAGCCAACGGCGAGAACAACCAGGACGGCAGCGACGACAACAACTCATGGAACATGGGCGCGGAAGGCCCGACCGACGACCCGGCCATCAACGCCGCGCGCGAGCAGCAGGTCCGAAATCTTCTGACTACACTGCTGCTTTCGCAGGGCGTGCCCATGATCTCCGGCGGCGATGAAATGGGCCGCACGCAGCAGGGCAACAACAACGCCTATTGCCAGGACAACCCCATCAGTTGGTATGACTGGACGCGGACCGAGGAAAAGGAAGCGCTGCTTGACTTCACTTCGCGGATGATCAAGCTGCGCCGCAGCCACCCCAACCTGCGCCGCAGAAAGTTCTTTCAGGACCAGGAAATTCGCAAATCGCCCAGCATCTGCTGGTACGGCAGCGACGGATGCGAGCTTGATTTAAGCGCGTGGGAATCGGGCTCGATCCGCCCGCTGGGCATGATGCTTAACGGCCATACGCTCGGGGCCGTGGATGATTTGGGAAATCCGGTTGTGGACGATTCGTTTCTGCTGCTGCTGAATGCGGGGAGCCAATCGGTGGAATTTGTGCCGCCGCCCGCGCCGGGAGGCGGGGGATGGAAATGCCTGCTGAACACCAGCCGTCCGGCCAATCCGTTCAAGTCATCGCCGGCCGGAAAAAGAGTAAAGCTCAGGGCGCGCTCGCTTTTGCTGCTCAGCGAGCCAAGACAGAAACTCCCTCCGCTCTAAGAGAGATACGCGGCGAGATCCGCCGCACAAGGGGGAGTTCCCTTACTACCAGTGTCCGACGACCTGAAGACGCATAAGGTGGGCGACCGCGATAAAGAGAATCCACAGTCCCACCACTGTTGAGCCTACCGTGAGCACGATCCGGCCCATTCGCCTGTCATCAGGATGGGCGCGGGGACCGCGCCTCACACCGTAAAACTGCCCGAGGACGCCTATTACCAGAATCACGCCACCAATAATTAAGGTTAGCCAAGCCATATGGCAATCCGTTTTACATTTAGATGCCAACGGTTGGGAAGCATTTTTTTCAAAAAAATGCAAATTATTTCAGCAGGCTGCAAGACGGCTGGGCGGCAGGGCCCCGGAAACCACCCAAATCCGCCCCGAATGCGGGTAAACTGGAGCGTACAGGTATACCAAAGGACCAACAATGAAGCTGCTTCGCTGGCTCTGGGTTGCTGCCACCCTGGCCGTGCTCGCCAATGGATTCCACATCGCTATGTACGTTGTTCCGGCTGACGTGAATCAGGGCGACCTCTCCCGCATCCTCTATTACCACGTGCCCACATGGTGCGGGATGGGCCTGTTTTTCACTATCAACGTGATCTGCTCCATCGTTTACCTGGCCATTCGCAACCGGAACCCGCTGCGCGCGCTCAAGACCGATGCGCTGGCGCTGGCCTCGGCCGAGATGGGCGTGGTCTACTGCCTCGTCGGTATGACCACTGGCTCCATCTGGGGCAAGGCCGCGTGGGGCATCTGGTGGACCTGGGACGCGCGGCTGACCACAACACTGGTTCTGTGGCTCATCTACATCGCGTATCTGCTGGTGCGGCGCTTCATCGCCGGGCAAGAGATGCGTGTGATGGCCGCCGTGATCGCCATCTTCGGATTCGCCGACATTCCCATCGTCTATATGTCCACACGCTGGTGGCGCACGCAGCACCCCTCGCCGGTCTTTTTTGGAGGTCCCAACACCGGGCTTGACCCGAGCATGATGCCCGCCCTCTGGTGGAACATGGCCGGATGGCTGGCCTGGGGCGTGATGGTGGTCGCCATCCGTTATTCCGCCGAGCGCCGCCATCAAGCGGCAGAACAGAAGGCGGCAGCCGCCGCATTGGAGGCAGCATGATGGTTCCCGGCACTGATCCCATGTTCCACCGCCACTTGGTCGCGGCCTACGCCGCCGTCTGGATCATCCAGTTGGGCTATCTGGCCTATGTGGGGAAGAAATGGTTCGCCGAGCGGCGGGCGGAATCCGCTGCAAGAAAAAAGGCCGGAGCCGAATAACGGCCTGATTTGGCGATCTAGTTTCGCTCGGAGATGGACCAGGCGCCGTTCTTCTTCACGAAGGAGAAGCGGATGTCGTGGGCGCTGGAGATTTCCCGCCCGCTGACTTTGAGGGTGGTGGTCTCCTTGCAGGCCCACTGGGCGGAGTCTCCGGAGACGCTGAGCGCCGAGACGGAGCAGGCGTCCTGCACTTTCGATCCCGGGTAGCTCTTGAAAAAGTTTTCGAGTCCCTTCGCCTGGGATTTGCTCATGCCGGTCCAGACGCCACGCATTCTGCCCATATCGTGCGCGTTGTAGGCGGCCTGGAAGCTGTTGAGCACCTGCCGGATCAGCGCCGGTTCATCGACTGTCGGCGTTGGAGCGGGCGCGGCGGCGGCGGGTCTGGGAGCGGCGGCAATCACCTTCGCCTCAACAATAATGTTGACGGTGCGCTGCTGCGTACCCGAAGGGCCCTTCGCGGTAAGCGTATAGGTGGTGGTCTGCGCGGGACGGACGGTGGTCTGGCCGCTGTTGTCCACGCGGGCGATGCCGTTGTCGATGGAAACTTCGCTGGCGTTGGCCGTCTGCCACTTCAGCGTTGTGGACTGGCCACTCTCGATCTGCGAGGCTGTGGCGGCGAAGGAGAGAATCTGGACCGGCTGCGGCGCGGGCGCGGCGGCGGGCCTGGCCGGAGCGGCAATCGGGTTCAGCATGGCGACGACGGAGGGGTGGTCTCCGGCCTTGACCGTCATGGATTGCGAGACGGGATGATAGCCGCCCATGCTGATCTGGAGCGCGACCTTGCCGGGCTTCACCGGAACGATAAGATTGCCCCGGCTGTCCGCCTTGCCGAGCGGCTGGCCGTTCACCAGAACTGCAGCCCCGGGAGTGGAGTGAATGGTGAGGTAGGCCTCGGTTTCTTTCGGCGCAGCAGCGGCGGACTTGGACTGTGCGAGGTCAAAGGGGAGCGCCGTCTGCTTGTTTGCGCTGATGGTGATGGTGGAAGTGGAAGAGTCCTGGTAGCCGGGTTTGACGAAACGAACCGAGTGATTGCCGGGATCGAGCGGGATGGCCAGCGTGCCGTCAGACTGCGTAAAGCCCTTGATGAGGCCATCGACAAAGACCTGGGCGTTGTCGGTGTTTCCTTTGACCAGAAGCGTTCCGGTGGGAGCGGCGGCGATGGGCGGCGGGGCGGTGGTTGCCGTCTGCACGGGCGCCGGCTGCTGCGACTTTGAGTGGTGGCTGTACCACCAGAGTCCGGCGTTAACGGCCACGGCAAGAACAAAGCCGACGGCGATTACCGGAGTGATCCATTTGCGGCGGCGCTCCTCGGGGACGGCGGCTATTTCAAAGGATTCGCCTGCGGCGACAGAGCCGGTGGATTTGCGAACGGGCTTGGCGGCTTCCGCCTTGAGGCGGCGCCAGTCGGCCTGCTGCGATGCCCCGGCGAAGTCGACGAGTTCCGCGCTGGAACGCAGCTCGTTCATGGCGGCGACCGGGTCGCTGTTGAGCAGGGCGGCGCGGGCTGCTTCTACGGATTTTGTGACGACCTGGTTGGCGGCGGCGGCGCGCTTGGCTTCAAAATCGGCGATGGCCTTCGTTAGCTGGTCAGACTCGCCGTAGGCGCGGCGGACACCTTGCAGGGCTTCGAGTCCGGCATGGAAGTCGCCTTTTTCAATGGCGCTGTTGGCTGCGGCGACGGCGTTCGAGATCGCCTGGCCACGGGCATGTTCCGCGCGAAGATCGGTAAGCAGCGCGAACAGGGGCGCGCCCTCGGCGGCAGCGGCAGAATGGTCCTTGAGCAGATCGATGGCCTGGTCAAGTTTTCCGCGTTCGCGCAGAGTTTTGACGCGGCTGGTCAGCAGTTCCAGACGCCGTGCGGATTCGGCCTGCTGCTCGCGCGCTTCGGAGAGAAGCTGGGAAAGCGCGGCATCTTTGGTTTCCGCACATGCCGGTTCGAGCAGGCGGATGGCGTCGTCGAGCCGCTCCTGCTGGATGAAGGCGCGGGCCTGTTCCGTGATGGAGGCGACGCGGTTGCGGCGCTGTTGCTTGGCCAACTCGCCCCGCGCGAATTCCAGCAGTTCGTTGACGCCTTCGGCGTCGGCAAATTCGATCCGGTAAGACTCCAGCGTGCTGATGGCCGACTCGAACTTGCCTTTATCGATGGCTTCCTGCGCCTCGCGAAGGTAGCGTCCGCGCACCTCTTCGATTTCAAGCGCCTTCAGCCGCTGGCGAAAAGAATTTTCGAGCGCGAGCAGGCGTTGCTCTCCCGGAACTTCCCTGAGCGCGTTCTGCACAAGTTGCAGCGCCTCATTGGGCGAGCGGGAAAATGCCTCCTGCGCCTGGGCCGCGGTGGTATCAACCAACTGCTTCACGCGGAACTGGCGGGCCTGCGTGGCGACGCGCGTCTTGAGCTGAAGCAGCGACGCCTCGGTGGGAAGCTGCTCAACGGCGCGGCTGACCAGATCGGTGGCGCGGTCGTAGTCGTCGGCCAGCAGGCAGCTTTCAATCTGCGCCTGCACCTGCTCCAGCAGCTTGCGGCGGCGCTCCTGCTCCTGCCCGCTCATGGCGGTTTGCAGGAGCGGCTCCAGTTCGGGAAGCGACGGGTCGAGCTTGCCGATTTCCTGAAGGATGTTGACGGCGGCGGTAAAGTGCCGCGAGGAAAGCTCCTGCTTCGCGCTGCCGAGCATTCCGCGGATTTTTTCCTGCTGGGCGAGGAGCCTGGCCTGCTTGGCGTACTCCGTGTAAAGCGAACGAAGCCGGGTGCTTTGCTGGTCGAGGTGCAGCGCCCGCTCAAGCGATTTGATCGCGCCGGGCAGGTCTCCGCGATTGCGCGCGGCCTCGGCGTCAGAGACCAGCTTTTCAATCTCATCGTGGCGCCGCTTCTTTTCCTTTACGGCTTCGAGCTTCGCCTGGACTTCAGTGTTTTCCGGATCGAGCTTGAGGGCCTGATCGAGCGACGCCAGGGCCTCGGGGTAGCGCGCAGAGGCCAGCGCCTCTTCGGCCTCGGCCACCAACTGGCGCACCTGCTCGGCGCGCTGCATGCGCGACAAATGCTGCTGCACGATGCCGAGCAACTGCTTGGCACCGGTGTGCTGGGCGTCGATTTTGACAAGCTGGAGCAGGACTTCGCGGGCGCGTCCAAATTCCTTCGCAGAGGTGAGGCGTTCGGCCTCATCAAAAAGCTCCCCCGCGCGGCTTTTCTTCAGGTCATCGCCGAGCGCGCGCAGGTCGAGCGCAAACTCTTCGGCGGTGGAGTAGCGTTGCTCGGGGTCCTTGGCGAGCGCCCGGTCCAGAATCGCGTCCAGCGCGGGCGGGTAGTTGGAAATATAGGTGTTGAGCGGCGGATGCGGTTCGTTGACCAGCTTCTGAAGAACCGTGAGGTCTTCGCCCTCAAAAGGCAGGCGTCCGGCGAGCAGCAGGTAGAGCATGACGCCGGTGGAGAAGATGTCTGAGCGACCGTCGAAGGGCTGGCCTTTGAGCCGTTCGGGAGCAATGTAGTGGACGGTGCCGATGACGTTGCCGGTGCGGGTCAGCCCGGTTTCGGCGGCGGAGTTCTGCACGCGGGCAATACCGAAATCCACGATCTTGGCATGGCCGTCCGGCTGCACGATGACGTTGGCCGGCTTGATGTCGCGGTGAATCACCCCGCGCTGGTGCGCGTATCCGAGGGCTGCGCAGACCTGCTCGATGATGCCGAGGCGGTCAATGAGAGGAATCTGTCTGCCGGACGCGATGAGCTTATCGAGCGGCTCGCCGCTGACGTGCTCCATCACGATGAACGGCATCCCGTCCTGGTCGCCGAGGTCGTAAACGATGACGATGTTGGGGTGCTGGAGGATTCCGGCCTGGGCTTCGCGATAGAACCGCTCCAGCATTTCCGGCTGGCCGGTGTAGCCCTCAGTCAGGGTCTTGATGGCGACCAGGCGGCCAATGCGCTTGTCCTCGGCGCGATAAACGACGCCCATTCCCCCGCGGCCCAGAATGCCCGTGATTTCGTACTTCCCTATTTTCTTGATTTCGGTCGCGTCCACGGTATTCGCCAAGGGGGTAAGTCAGGCAGTCGTCACACGGCCTGGGAGAAGCTCTCCGGAAAGTCTCTAAAGTAGTCGGAGCGCGCCGGATAAGGTCCGGCGCACACTTTGCACGGTACCATGTTCCTCGTATTGGAAGCCAGAGAAAATCAGACGCCGCGAGCGATGGGCGCTCGAACTAGAAATGCGGCGCGCGCGTGTCGCTTTATTGGACAAAATTCGGCTGAAAGTCCGTGGGTTTTGGGTCGCGAATCAGCGTGAATTGTCTGGAAACCGTCATTTGGGCGAGCTGCGGGCCTGAGACCAGTTCCAGGCGAACGGGTGCTGTGCCCCGGCGGCTGAAGCCGAGCACGTGGGCGGCTGCGTAGGAGAGGTCCACAATGCGGTTTTCTGTGATGGGGCCGCGGTCGTTGACGCGAACGACCACTGATTTGTGGTTGCGGAGGTTCGTGACCTTGACCATGGAGCCCATGGGCAGGCTGCGGTGGGCGCAGGTCATGGCGTTCATGTCGAAGTCTTCGCCGCTGGCCGTCTCATGGCCCTGAAAGACGCTGCCGTACCAGGAAGCGCGGCCAATCTCGTACCAGTGGTGACGCGACCGGGTGTGGGCCGGGGCCTGGATTGGGGTTTGGGGCTGGATCTGGGCTTGCTCGGGACCCTGGTTCCGTGGCGTTTGCGGAGCGGCCGGTTTTTGGGTCGCGGCGTCGGGGCTGCCGGAGAGACACGGCAGTGTCAAAAGTACCGCGCCGGCGACAAGGGCGCACCGTCGGAAACGAGTATTCTTAGAGATTGCGATAGCGTTCATGTTCCTCCTTTAGAAATTGTAGGGAGCGAAGAAATCGCAAGTCAAACAAATTTCAGGATTTATTTTCCAAAATCCCTTGCGCGTCCACAGCGAATTATGGTAGGCGGTTCGTCCCAATCCGACCGGAAAACTGGCCAGCGGCCGGTCGTTCTGACGATTGCCGGGTTCGATCCCTCCTCGGGCGCTGGCGTTACGGCCGACCTGAAGGTCTTTGCGGCCCACAGGATTTACGGCGCGTCGGCCATTACCGCCCTGACGGTGCAGTCCACGCTGGGTGTGCGCCGCGCGGAGCCGGTTTCGCCGGAGCTGCTGCGCGAGACCCTGGACTACCTTTCCGCCGACCTGAGCTTCGCCGGCGTCAAGATTGGGATGCTGGGAACGGGGGAGGTGGCCGGGGTTGTGGCCGAATTTCTCGAAAAATCGGGCATTTCGGCAGGCCGGGTGGTGCTTGACCCTGTCCTGCGGTCGAGTTCCGGGCGGGAGTTGCTCTCGGAAGACGGGGTCCGGCGGCTGAAGAGCCACCTGCTGCCGAGGGTGGGCTGGGTCACGCCCAACTCCGAGGAATTGGCCGTGTTGGCCAGCGTGCCGGTTTCCTCCCGCGAGGCCATTCTCGCCGCCGCTGCACGGCTGGCGGAGCGCTATCCCGGCCTGAACGTGGTCGTGACCGGGGGGCATCTGGACGCTCCGGACGATTTTCTGCGGACGGCGGGGGGCGAGACCCGGTGGTTCGCCGGGGAGCGGATTGAGACGCGGGCCACGCACGGGACCGGCTGCGCCTTTTCCTCGGCCCTGCTTGCAAGGCTGGTTCTGGGGGAGTCTCCCGCCGAAGCGGTTGCCGCCGCCAAGGCCTACGTTGCCGGAGCCATGCGCGCGGCGCTGCCGATTGGAAAAGGCCGGGGGCCGGTTGTTTTGTAGCAAGCGGTCAGCGTTTAGCGGTCAGAAAATAGGGATCAGGGATTAGAGAGCAAAAAGAAGGGCTTAGGGCTCGTGCGTTTCTCAGCCTTTTTCCGGTGGCGCCTTGGTGCCCGCGGATGAGCGGTGTGCCGCGACCTCTTCCTGGGTCACGAGGAACCGGCGGATATACCGCAGCGGTTCTTCCTTCGAGACCATTTCGCGCAGGTGGTATTCCCAGGCGTTTCCCCGCATGGTGCGCCGGGTGTATGCCTTGCGGACAACGGTGATTTCCTGTCCCTTGCCGTTGATGCGCTTGAATTCCTGAGTGGGGACGATGAACTGCATCTGGCGGCCGGCCTTCCAGAAGTGGCGGGCGAACTGGTGGGAGAACAGCAGCGAATAGTAGCGGTTGCCGCGGGAAAGCGTCTCGGCCGCGGCCTGGATCGTGGTCCACTCTTTATCAATCTTGTCCTGATACCACTTGCGGAACTCGAAGCCG
>DASTXK010000162.1:0-2391 GCA_035765555.1 Acidobacteriaceae bacterium | reverse complement strand
CTACTTCCAGCATGTCGGGATCATTCCAGTGTCCCGGCCCCGCGAACTTCGCCAGCCCCGCCTGCATAAATCCAATCTGGCTCATGCGGTCGTATTTGTCCGTGATATCGCCCGTCGTGCGCCACAGGTTCCCACCCACTTCCGGCCCCCACTTCCACACGTCGTTCCATCCGTACTGACACATGCTGAAAACAATTGGCCGCCCCGTCGCTTCCAGCGCCTTGTGCATCTTCTGGTAGGCGGCCTTCTCAATCTCAAACTCTTTCTGCGGATCGCCGTTCGCCTCCTTCTGCATGATCGGAATAAAGCTGCACAGGTCGTACTTTAAATAATCAATGCCCCATGACGCATACGTCTTCGCATCCTGCGCCTCGTGCCCATAGCTGCCCTCGTAGCCCGCGCAGGTCTTCGGCCCCGGCGACGAATAAATGCCCAGCTTCAGCCCCCGCGAGTGGACATAATCCGCCAGCCCCTTCATGTCCGGAAACTTGCTGTTGGTCTGGATATTTCCCTGCGCGTCGCGCTTCCCTTCCCACGTGTCGTCAATGTTCACGTAGATGTAGCCCGCGTCCCGCATCCCGCTCGACACCAGCGCGTCCGCGGCTGCCTTCACATCGGCCTCCGTCACATGCTCCGCGAAGTGATTCCAGCTATTCCAGCCCATCGGCGGAGTCGCCGCAAGAATCCTGCTCTGTCCCCTCATCACGTGCTGATGATGCGGCCTCGCCGTCTGCGCGCCCGCTGGAACGGCCAGCGCAACCGCCACCACAGCCAGAATCACCCCATGAAACCGTTTACCTATCTCCATACGACCCTCCGCTCACGAAACTAGAACCCAAAGAAGTGTACACGATTGTCAAAATGGCTCGTCATCCTGGAACGCCATTAAACTATGCATTCACCCTGAATCTTTTCTTAAGGAGGGCCGGGCGAATGCCGGATGGTCCACACAATGCTCCCGCGCCCGCCGTCAAGGCGTCGTTCAGGCTGCCCGTTGGCGGCGGATTTCTGAATGCGAGCGCGAACCTGCCCACCGGGCGCACTACCCTGACCGAACTGCTGCCCATCGTCCAGGGACTTGAAAACGCCATCGTGGGCCGGGTGGCTGGCGAGGCGCAGGCCGCCGGCACGCCCATCTCCTGCCGGGCGGGCTGCGGAGCCTGCTGCCGCCAGCTTGTCCCGGTAAGTTTTTTTGAAGCCGAAGCCTTGGTCGCGTGGATGGACACCTTGCCCGAAGAGCGCCGCGCGCAACTGGAAGAGCGCTTCCACCGCGCCCTGCTGGCCCTGCGCGACGCCGGCGTCATCGACAAAATTCTGGATGAGCGCTGGGTGCAGGAGGAGCCGCTGGCCACCGAACTCGCCATCGACTATTTCCATGCCGGAGTGCCGTGCCCGTTTCTCGAAAACGAGAGCTGCGGCATTCATCCCATCCGCCCCCTGAGTTGCCGGGAGTACATGGTCACTTCGCCGCCGGATCTGTGTCGCGATCCCGCCGTCAACCAGGTCAGCGGCGTGCGCCTGCCCATCAAGCTCTCGCGCGTGCTCTACTCCTTCGGCCAGCAGATGGAGCAGGACCGCAGAGGCTGGATTCCGCTGGTCTTTCTGCTCGCCTGGAAAAAGAGCGGAGTGAAGCCCGGAAAATTTGTCTCCGGGACCGGCGAAGAGGTGCTTAAAAAATTTCTGGAGCGCGCGACGGAGGAGGCCCGGTCCGCCGAAGAAAACGCTGCCGCTGAAAACTAAGCTCGCTTGCGGCAACGGCGAGCGCCCTTTACCTTAAAGAGTAGCCATGTATGAAGATTTTCGTGTAACTGACCGCTGGACCGGAGAGTCGCTCCACTGCCGCTGGACGGCCAACGTTGTCGCCATCGCCACCCGCCACGCCGACGCCGTGGACGTTTGCTTTGACGTGAACGAACGCCCCGTTTCGATTGCCCTGCCCTGCGTCGCGTGGGTGGAATACAAGAAGCGCACCGGCAACGCCATCACCGATTCTCTCGCCGCGCAGATCGCCGGACGCTACCTCAAGCAGGCCGTCGAAACCGGCTACGACAATGGCCGCGAAATGTACACCATGACCGTCGAGGAAGTGCTGGAACAACTGGACGCCGTGCTGCACGAGGCGGGACACACCAGCAACCTGCCCACACTGGTCCCGGGCACGGCCATCGAGCCGCAGCCGAGCCTGTAGGGCCCCCTCACCCCACAACGGAATCGAAGAAGCGCCGCAGCAACCGCCCCACCATCTGCGGCTGCTCCCACGGGGCGAAGTGCCCGGCGTCGCGCAGTTCCGTATATTCGGCGCCGTAGCCGCCGTTGCGAATCGACTCCGCCAGCAGCTTCATGTCCGCCGGAGTCGATGCCGGGTCTTCGCCGCCAGCCAGCACAAACGTT
>DASTXK010000161.1:0-7223 GCA_035765555.1 Acidobacteriaceae bacterium | reverse complement strand
ACGCGGGGCCGCTCTATGCCGAGGCTGCGAGGCGCGCGCTGGGGCGAATCGGCATGGCGGGCGGCGAGCTGCAATCCGCGCTGCGGCACCTGCTGCAACTGCGGGACAACAATCTGGCTGAGTGCGAAAAGCTGATTGCCGAAATGCTGGCGCAGCGCGACCAGTGGGTGCTGGCCTTTCCGCTGTCGGGCGAGATGAGCGCGGAGGACTGGGAGAGCGCGCGTTCGAGTCTGGAAAAGCCGTTTCGGGACGAGGTGAAGCGGGTCCACGAACAAGCCTATCGGCTGGTGGCCGCGCAGCCCGCGCTCGCCGAGGAGCTGGTGGAGCTGGCGCGCTATGCATGCGACAACGGCAACGGGAAAATCGCCGCGCTTGCGGGATTGCCGTCGCTGCCCCGTCCAGAAACCCTTTCCGTGGAGCACTGGCGTTGCCTCGCGCATTTTCTGTTGACGGATGGGGAATGGCGCAGGCAGGTGGATAAGCGGCATGGGTTTCCCAAAGAGGGCAAAGAGCAGAAGCTGCGGATGGGATTTCTGCTGGAGAAATTCGCCGCGACGGAAGGTCTGCGTGAGGCCCTGTGCGCAGCGCATGATCTGCCCGAGCCTCGCTACAAGGACGAACAGTGGGAGACGCTGCGGCATATCTTCATCGTTCTGCGGCAGGCCGTCGCGGAACTGATGGTGTTGTTTGCGGAGCGCGATACCGTGGACTTTACGCAGTTGAGTCTGGCGGCGCGCGATGTGCTGCGTGGTGCGGAGTCCGGTGCTGACGTGATGCTGGCCCTGAGCGGCAACCTTCGGCATCTGCTGGTGGATGAGTTTCAAGACACGTCGCTGAGCCAGCATGAATTGCTGCGGCTGCTGGTACACGCATGGGAGTTGGCGGACGGCAGGACGTGCTTTCTGGTTGGCGATCCCATGCAGTCGATCTACGGATTTCGCCAGGCAGAGGTGGAGTTGTTCGAGCACGTCACCAGGCACGGCATCGTCTGTGAAGGACACACGCTAAAGCCTGAGTCGCTGGAGCTGACAACGAACTTTCGCTCGCACGAAGGGCTGACCGCGCGCTGGAACGAGATGTTTGAGCCGGTATTTGCGGAGGGATCGGGGTACGGGCGCATCCGCTATTCGCATACCTTCGCCTATGAGGCGGCTCTGCCCGGCGAGAGCGTGCATGTCCACCCGCAGATTGTGGGCGATGTTCCCGGAGAGAAAGAGCAGGCGCAGCAGGCGGAGGCCGAGCGAGTGCTGGAGGTCATTGAGGCGCAGCAGGAGCGGATAGAGCAGGCGAAAGAGGCGGGAAGCGAGTATCGCGTGGCGGTGCTGGCGCGAACGCGCTCCCATCTGGCGCGGATTGTTTCGCTGCTGCGGGAGCGGGGGATCGGCTTTCGCGCTGTCGAATTGGAGAAGCTGACCGACCGGCAGGAGCTGATCGACCTGATGTCGCTGGTGCGGGCGCTGCTGCATCCCATGGACCGCGTGGCGTGGCTCGCAGTTCTGCGCGCGCCGTGGTGCGGGCTTACGCTGGCGGACCTGCACACGCTTGCCGGGGCGGATGATGTGGCCTTTCGGAACGCTCCGGTGCTGGAGTTGATTGAGTCGCGGCTGCCGCTGTTGAGCGCGGATGGCGCATCGCGGCTGAAGCGCGTGGCGGGGATTTTGCGGCAGGCGCTGGCGACGCGGTTTGAGGGCATTCACGCCGGGTCGTTTTCGCAGTGGATTGAGCGGACGTGGCGCAGTCTGGGCGGGCCGCGCTGCCTTGACGCCGCGGCGTATGAGAACGCGCAGGTGTTCTTCGCGATGCTTGACGAGGTCACTCCGGACGGCATGGAGTGCCTGACCGAAGACTTTGAGGCCGGGATGGAGCGGCTTTTCGCGCAGCCCGATCCAAACGTGAGCGAGCGCGCCGGCGTGCAGTTGATGACCATCCATAAGGCGAAGGGGCTGGGTTTTGACGTGGTGATTGTGCCCGGGCTGGGCCGGAAATCGCAGCCCGATCATCAGCCGCTGATCTGCTCGATGGAACGCACAAACCCGGCGACCGGCGAGCGCGAGATGTTGCTGGCCCCGATTGGCTCCAAGGGCGACGACGCTCATGCGACCTATGAGTGGGTGCGGAGGCAGATTTCAGCCCGCGCGCAGGAGGAGTTGAAGCGCGTTCTGTATGTGGCCTGCACGCGCGCGCGGCGGTCGCTGCATCTGCTGGGCACGGCCGAGCGGACGCAGACGGGCCTGAAGGTTGATTCCCGTACGCTGCTCGGTGTTGGCTGGCCGGGGCTGCACCAGTATTTTGAGGCCGCACTGGAGGAGCAAGAGGAGACGCAGCCGAAGGATAACGTCATTGCGTTTCCGGCCAGGAGCGCGGAACCCGCCGGACTCGACCTTGCCGCCGCCGCCGAGCCCGAAAGCCGCATCCGGTTACGGCGGCTTCCGGCGGATGTGGACCTGAAGCCGCAGATCGAAAACGTCGCCTTCGAGGGCGCGAATGTCGGCATTTCCGAGCCAGCCTTCGAGCGGCCGCATGGCTCGCGCGATGCGCGGCACAAGGGAAGCGTGGTCCACGGGCTGCTGGAGCAGGTCAGCCGTGGAGTTCCGCAGGACTCGCTCGAAGCTGTCGCGCGGACGATGCTGCGCGGGTTGGCCTATTCCGGCAAGTCGCTGGAAGACGGCGTTGCCGAAGTTCTGACGGCGGTGAGGAACTGTCTCGGCGATCCTGACGGAGCGTGGGTGCTCGCGGCTCACGCGGGCGCGCAGTCAGAGGTCTCGCTGACGGGCTGGAAGGACGGCGCGCTGGAAACGCTGCGGCCTGACCGCGTCTTCTTGGCCGGTGCCGCGCCGCGCGAAGCGGGCGAAGATCATCTGTGGATCATCGACTACAAGATGAGCGCCCCGGCGGGAGCCGAGGATTTTCTGACGCGTGAGCGCGAGCAGTACGCTCCGCAACTGGCGGGATATGCGCGCGCGCTGCGCGAGGCCAGCGGGACGAATCTTCCGGTTTGCTTCGGGCTGTATTATCCGCGCATTGGGCGGCTGGACTGGTGGAGCGAGACGAGCCTAGTGTCCGGAGATGATGAACGGCAGTGAGGGCGTCGGCGAGCCTTGCGCCTCTTCGATGGTTACGGCGAAGGCGCGGGCATCGAGGTTCTTCGGGAGCGAGGGCAGGACCACCGAGGCGCTTCCGTTCTTCGCGGGCCGGAAGAGTCCGGCGGAGACGGGGGCCGTTCCGTTCGACGGGAAGAGCCATAGCTCGTAGGTCTTCTGCTGCGGCAGTTGCCGCAGGCTGCTCGCCACGAACACCAGCGCGCCGCTGCGCGCCAGATAGGTTACGTGGCCAGCGGGCCGCATAGGACGGCGTGTTTCCGTAAGCCTGATCCGGTCAGAATCGGGAGAGGTGAGCGCGTCCATCAATCCCTGATAGCGGTTGTTTTGGCTCTTGAGCTGGGTGACGGCGGTATCGAGCGCGTTGATCTGGTTTTCGAGCACCATGCTGCGGTGGACGAAGTAGATGGCCGCGGCGATGGCCAGCACGGCGATGACCCAGCCCAGCCATCCAACCCAGCGGAAGCTGGCCGCGCGCTGCCGGTCTTCTTGCACCGCGGGCGCGTTCGGATTGGAGGCGCTGTCGGGCACTGGCTGTATTCTATTCCGGCGATGGCGAGGATGAGAAACCCCGAAAAGCGACGCCTGGACCAATTGCTGGTCGCGCGCGGCCTGGTGCAGAGCCGCGAGCGGGCGCAGGCGCTGATCCTGGCCGGGCGCGTGCTGGTAGACGAGCAGAAGGTTGAGAAGCCAGGCCACTCGGTTGCCGAATCTGCCGCCGTGCGCCTGCTGGGCGAGGACCTGCGCTATGTGGGCCGCGGCGGGCTGAAGCTGGAAGCCGCGCTGCGCTACTGGAGCATCGACCTGTCCGGCAAGTTCTGCCTCGATGTGGGCGCATCCACCGGCGGGTTCACCGACTGCATGTTGCAGCACGGGGCAGCTCGCGTGTTGGCGGTTGATACGGGCTATGGGCAGATCGCCGAGAAGCTGCGGCGCGACCCGCGCGTCTCGCTGATGGAGCGGACGAACGCGCGGAAGCTCGCGCTGGGCGAGCTTCCGGCGGGCATTGAGTTTGCCGCCATGGATGTTTCCTTCATCTCAGCGACTCTGGTGCTTCCGCCGGTTATTGCGGCCATCGGCGGAGGGCCGCTGGAGGCCGTTGTACTCGTCAAGCCGCAGTTTGAGGCGGGCCGCGAAAGCGTCGGCAAGGGCGGAATTGTGCGCGATCCCGCCGCGCACCAGGCCGCCGTGGAGCGGGTAAGGCAGTGCGTGGAAGGCCTCGGCGCGACCGATATTGACCTGATCGATTCGCCCATTCTCGGCGCGGAAGGGAACCGGGAGTTCCTGATGCACTTCAGGATCGGGCCTGCCGCGCCGGGAACGCAGAATCCCGTACACTGATGTTCATGCGCCGCGTCGCGATTGTCTCCAAGCCGCAGAAGGAAGAGTTGTCGGCCCTGCTGCCGGAGCTGGTGGTCTGGATGAAGGCCCATGGTCTCGATCCCGTGCTGGACCGCGTGAGCGGCAACTATACGGACACCGCCCCAATTGTGGAGCGGCATCTGCTGCCCGAACAGAACCCCGAACTTGTGATCGTGCTGGGCGGCGACGGCACGCTGCTGGCCGCGGCCCGCGTCTTCGCCAAGACTGGCACGCCGATTCTGAGCGTGAACCTTGGCTCGCTCGGGTTCCTCACCGAAGTGAGACTGGCCGACCTCTACTCCACGCTTGAGGGCTGGTGCCGCGACTGCTTCGTGGTCGATCCGCGCTTTATGCTGCACAGCGAGCTGTGGCGCGAGGGCAACATGGTCGCGGAGCACGAGGCGCTCAACGACATTGTGGTCTCGAAGGGCACCATCGCGCGCATGGGCGACTTCCGCGTGATGCTCGATGGCCGTGTCGCGGCGGCGTTTCGCGCCGACGGCATCATCATCGCCACGCCCACAGGCTCCACGGCCTACTCGCTGGCGGCCAACGGTCCTATCCTTGTGCCCGACGTGGACGCGCTGATCGTCACTCCGGTATGTCCGCACCTGCTGACCATCCGGCCCATGGTGGTGAGGGGCGACGCGCGGCTGAGCGTGAGCATCGAGGGCGCTCCCGGCCAGACGTTTCTCACCGTGGACGGCCAGGAGGCGATTCCGCTCAGGGTTGAAGATGAGCTGCGCTGCCGCCGTTCCGAGCACAGCGTGAAGCTGCTGCGGCTGGGCGCGACGGGCTTCTTCGACGTGCTGCGCTCAAAGCTGAAGTGGGGCGAGCGATAAAAATCGAATCCATCTGGATTATCGTGGCCCCGGCCATATATGCTGATGCGTAATCCGGAAGCCAGTGTTTCCGGGTTGAAAATCGCCGGAGGCAATTGACGTTTTGGCACGCCAGCTTTCAACCGCCCGCCTTGAAAATAAGGTCCTTCTTTCCGATCCTGCACAGTGCTACCACCTTGAGTTTTCCGTTCCGGAGCTGGACGCCTTCCCGTTCAAGCCGGGCCAATTTGTTTCCGCCGTTGCGACCGATGCGGCGGGCAAGCAGCAGACCCGCGCGTATTCGATTGCCTCCGCCCCGCGGGAGAACCGTTTCGACCTGTGCGTAAACCGCGTCGAAGGCGGGTTCTTCTCCAACCTGCTGTGCGACCTGGAGCCGGGCCAGACAGTGCAGTTCCACGGCCCGCACGGGCTGTTTACGCTGCGCGAGCCGCTGACCGACTGCATCTTCATTGCCACCGGGACCGGCATTGCCCCCATGCGCGGGTTCGCGCAGCACCTTTTTCCCGAGTCGGGAGAGTGCTGCCGCGACCGCCAGATCTGGCTGGTGTATGGCACCCGCTACGAGACGGAGATGTACTACCAGGACTACTTTGAGAAGCTGGCCGAGAAGCATCCGAACTTTCACTACCTGTGCAGCCTGAGCCGCGCCCAGCAAGGATGGGCGGGGCTGCGGGGCTACGTTCAGGACCACGTGGCGGAGATCCTGAAGGGCCGCTCCAACGGCTTCCATGGCGCGCTGCCGCCCACGGTGGAGCCTGCCAACTTTGACATCCACGCCTACATCTGCGGCCTGAATAACATGGTTTCCGCCAATCGCGACCGGCT
This sequence comes from Acidobacteriaceae bacterium, assembly GCA_035765555.1. Lineage (GTDB taxonomy): Bacteria > Acidobacteriota > Terriglobia > Terriglobales > Acidobacteriaceae > Silvibacterium. The sequence continues at coordinate 1,096 of DASTXK010000161.1, read as the reverse complement.
GGTCGAGGCCGGCTGGCACAAAAAGCAGGTGGTGTTCGAGCGCTACGACTGATTTCCGGCGACGGGCGAGCCTGACAGGATCGAGAACACCTCAGCGCGTGGGCGAGGCTGCGACGGGCGAGATGTCCCTCAGGCCGAGACCCTGCGCCCGCAATTCGTTTGCTCCATCGGCAATCGCGGCGCGAACGCGCTCGGCGTAGGTTGGATCATCGGGGGACAGGTTCTCGATCTCCTCCATTTTGGCCATCAGTTCGGGGCTGAATTTCAAGGGGCCGTCGCTCGCCGTGCCTTGTTTCTCATCATCCTGCTCGCTGACCGCTGGAGGCTGAGCGCGGTCCTTTTTCTCTCCCACCCTTGGCTCGCGCTTTTCCACCCCACGGACCTGTCCGTGGGGACCCCGGTTCGCGCTCGTCAAGGATGGGGCACCCTCGGTCGTGGGCTCAACCAGCGATCCCGTCTTGCCGAGGTTCTTCGCCATGGCTTTCAGCGTGCTCAACATGAGTCTGAAGGTGCGCTGGTCGATGCGCTGCTCGTTGAAGGCCTGCAACAGCAGGAAGAAGTTGATCTGCATGGAGGCGCGGTCTTCGGGGAAGACAAACGGGATGGGCGCGAAGCCTTCATACGGAGCCTTTCCGTGAGGCTTGGCGAGGGCGGTCTTCACGGCTGAGTGGTGGTAGCAAAACTCAGTTCCGGAGACGGCGGGCGATCCGCAGACCTCTCCGTTGGTCTTGATGTGGGTGCATTGGGCGACGGCGTTGGACATTGGGAGTCTCCTTTGGCTAGTTGGTTTGTTCCCCACTCAAGCCAAACCCAGGCTTGAATGGGGCACCCAGAAATTGATTTAAAAATCGTAAAATCTAGAAAACAAAGGGAAGAAATCGTAAAATCTAGAAAATAAAAGAGTTGACTGTAAATACCTGAGAACTAAGTGCTTATAGGTACGCTTTGTACCCCACTCAAGCCAAAAGAAGGCTTGAGTGGGCCACCCGGCCGTATTGGGTGGGCCACCCCGGCGTTAATAGTGGCGACGAATCGTGGCGGCGGCTTAATCCAAAAAGTCGAGGTTGCCGCGCTTGAGGTACGTTCCGTAGCCGAA
>DASTXK010000160.1:0-29314 GCA_035765555.1 Acidobacteriaceae bacterium | reverse complement strand
CAAGCGGCGCAGCAGCTCCTTGTTAAAGTTATCGACCGAGGTCTGCGTTGTGTACTGCTTCTGCGGCAGACCGTAAGACGCCACCAGAACGTGGTCGGGGTTATAGCCGAGGTCCACGGCGCGCATTTTGGAGAAGCTGCGCAGCAGCAGGCCCGAAGCGGTCAGCAAAATTAATGCCACGGCAATCTCCGCGACAACTAACGTGGAGCGAAGGCGCGCGTGGCCGCTTCCCGGCGATCCGGAACGCCCGCTCTCCTTCAGCGTCTCATTCACCTTGGTGCGCATGGCGGCGAACGCGGGAGCGATTCCGCAGACGAGCCCCGTGGCGAGGCCCAGCGCCAGCGCGAAGCCCGCAACGGCCCAGTTCATGCGAATGTCAGAGATGCGCGGCAGCGACTGCGGCAGCAGCCCGGTTCCCAGGCGCAGGGCGAAGTTCGCCAGAATCAGACCCAGTACGCCCCCGGTGATACTGAGGACAAGGCTTTCCAGCACCGCCTGCCGCAGCAGCACAACGGATTGCGCGCCCAGAGCGAGGCGCACCGCGATCTCCTTGCGGCGGCGAATGGCCCGCACCAGCAGCAGTCCGGCAATGTTGGCGCAGGCGATGAGCAGTACCACAACGACGGCCAGAAACAGCGCGCGAATCAGCGGACGCGCCTGCCGCACCGTTTCCCATTGGAGCGAATGAATCACGGGACGAATCTTCATGCCCGCCATGAACGCCGGATAGTTGCGCATAGTTTCGTGCGCAACGCGCGTCGCGTCCTGCACGGCCTGATCGGCGGAAACGCCGGGCTTGAGGCGGCCCACCATCTGGTAGCTCCAGTTGGCCGAGGCCGTGGAACTCAGCTCCTGCGGGGTTGGGCTTAACGGCACCCACAATTCGCTGTGGTTGAGCTGGCCCGGATTGAGCGGGAACTCGAACTGGCGCGGCATCACGCCGATGACCACAAAAGGCTTGCGGTCGAGCAGGATTTTTTTGCCCAGAATGTTGGGGTCGCTGGCAAAGTGCTGCTTCCATGTGCTGTAACTCAGCATCGCCACCTGCTGGTTCTGTTCCGCCTCCTGCTGGGTGAAGTAGCGGCCCATGAGCGGCTGCACGCCCAGCGCGGGAAAGACGCCCGCGGTCATGCGCGTGGCCATGACGATCTCCGGATTGCCCGAGCCGGAAAGTTCAAAGCCTGTATTCTGATATCCGCCCAGGCTGGTAAAGCTGTGCAAGTCCCGCGTGTAGTTCCTGATGTCGGGAATGGTCACGCCCGCTTCGTTCTGGCCGCCCACATCGATGCCCTGGATCACGTCCGAAAGCGTCACCAGCCTGTCCGGCCGCGGAAACGGCAGCGGGCGCAGCAGCACGCCTTCCACAATGGAGAAGATGGCCGTGGTCGCACCAATGCCCAGCGCCAGCATCAGCACGGCGGTGAGGGCGAACCCCGGAGACTTCATCAGGTAGCGGACAGCGATTTTTAGCTCGCAAAACAAATCCGGCATAATCTCCTCGGAAGGGATGGGCTGCGTGTCTTACGAGCAAGCCTTCTGCCATATACGGTTCGCGCCAAAGTGTTGTTCCGGATGGGTTGCCGGCCGCAGCGCGCCCCCGGCCCCGTCCGAAAGCGAACAGTGCTGTCCGGTTCCGGACAAGCGGTAAAGGCCGGAGGTTACAATTCCACCATGAAATTGGCTGAACTCTCGCGCGCGCTCGGAGCGGAATTACACGGCGACCGGAACCACGAAATCACCGGGGTCGCCGGAATCGAAGAAGCCGGCCCAGAGCACGTCTCCTTTATCGCCAACCCACGCTATTCCGCGCTTGCCCGCGGCACCCGCGCAGGGGCTGTCATTGTTGCGCCGGATTTTCCGGAAATTGCCGCCGCAACGCTGCGAACCCCCAACCCCTACCTGGCCTTTGCTCAGGCCGTGCGGCTCTTTTATCAGGAGCCGGAATACGCGCCCGGAATTCATCCAACGGCGGTCATCGATCCCACGGCGAAGATCGGCAAGAACGCCCACATCGGGGCCTGCGTCGTAGTGAGCGAGGGCGCGGTCATTGGAGACCACGCCACGCTACTACCTCATGTCGTCATCTATCCGCACGCAGTCATCGGCGATCACTTCTACGCCCACGCGCACTCCATTGTCCGCGAGCACTGCCGCGTTGGAGACAACGTGGTCCTCCAGAACGGAGCCATCATCGGCTCCGATGGCTTTGGCTTTGCGAAAGACGACGCGGGCGTGTGGCACAAGATCGTCCAGTCCGGCCCCGCCATTCTTGAGGACAGGGTCGAAGTCCAGGCCAACTCCTGCGTGGACCGCGCCAGCGTGGGCGAAACTCGCATCGGCGCGGGCGTGAAGATCGACAACCTCGCCCAGATCGGCCACGGGTCAAAGATCGGGGCCAACTCGCTGGTATGCGCGCAGGTGGGGCTGGCAGGGTCGTCGGAAACAGGCAAGAGCGTCATCCTGGCCGGGCAGGTCGGGGTCGCGGGACACTGCAAGCTCGGCGACGGGGTCATTATGACGGCGCAGTCGGGAGTTTCCCACGATGTGCCGCCGGGAAAGATTATCAGCGGCTCACCGGCGTTTGATAATCGCCAATGGCTGAGGGCCACGGCCATCTTTGCCCGGCTGCCGGAGATCATGAAACAGTTGCAGCGGAGGGACAAGTCCACATAGTCTTAGGGTTGCAACCATCCGGAGCAGGCGGATATCGCATCCAAGTTACATTCATGCCAAACCAAATCGACACTGAATCCCGCAGCGCCCAGGAGCAAGGCCCTCAGTTGGTCGCCGATCCTATTCGCGTCCTGCTGCTGGACGACCAGCCCGACAATCTGCTGCTGCGCTCCACCATCCTGCGCAAATACGGATACGTGACGGAGGCTGCCTCCAGCATTGAAGAAGCCGAGGCCATGCTCGACGACATCGACATTGCGGTGCTCGACTACCATTTGGGCGCGGGCAAGTTCGGCACCGAAGTCGCGGCACACCTGCGCGAGCGGCGTCCGCAGGTGCCCATCATCATTCTTTCCGCGACGCTGGAGCGGCGCTTTGGCGGCGTTGAAGACATGCACCTGCTCAAGGGCTACAGTTCCATTGACGATCTGGTGGCCGCGCTGCGCTCATTTGAGGCGCGCCGCCGCGGCAAGCCCGTGGTTGTGGATGCGCGGGACTTCTTCTATTCCCGCATCAACATGGCCATTGGCGATGACGTGGTGATGGAGATTCTGGACGGCGACGGCAACTGGCAGTACGTGAACGAAACCTGCGCACGGCTGCTCGAGCACGACCGCGAGTGGTTTCCCGGACGCAATATGTTCGACGAAATGCCGGACCTGGAAGAGGACTGGCGCGAGATTCTGAAAACCGTTGCTGAAACCCGCGAGACCTACATTGACCGCACCTATCGCGGGCTGCTCAACCTGCCCCGCAAGGGCGAGGAGTGGGTCTGGAACGTGCTGGCCTTCCCCATCACCCTGCACACCCGCGAAACCGGAGTGGTGCTGACGGCGCGTATTCTGGAACGCAAGAGCAATCTGTAAACTGAATCCGGAATCGCCGAAAGTCCATGAGCCAATTTAAGAACCTTCCTCTTCTCGCCGCCCTGTCCGTCTGCCTCGGCCTTGCCGCCTGCCATTCGCCCTACGTGGAGACCTCCATCATCAACCACACCGGAGCGACGGCGCGGCTCGTCGAAGTGGATTATCCCGGCGGAAGTTTTGGCACCCAACAGATCGCTGAAGGCGCGATCTACCACTACCATTTCAAGATTCTGGAGAACTCCGGCCCGGTCAAAATCACCTACACCGGCAAGGACGGCAAGACTTATACCGCCACCGGCCCGGTGCTCGATCAGGGCCAACAGGGCGATCTCACCATCACCATCGATCCCGAGGGGCGGGTGGCATGGCTCCCTCAGCTAAATCCATCTAAGTAGATGCCTTTTGTTTTAGTTATGGACGATGTTACAACCGTCACTTAACGAGCATCTACTTAGTTAATAGAACTTTAAGGGCCTTGGCGTATCTCGCTGACAGAGTGCCGAATAGCCTGAATGCCTTGTGCGAAGCCCTTTTCCGGCGGAAGCAGGCTTAGAACCAGCCATCCCGAATCTGGAAAGCCGAAGAAGTGGCCGGGGTGGACTTCGACCCCGTAGTCCCGAACCAGCCGGACGGCCAGCGCTTCATCCGGTTCAATGGCCGGGACTCGAAGGACAGCGTACCAGCCCGCTTCGACCTCCAGCCGCGAGAAGGCCGTTCCGGCCAGTTCCCTGTCGAGGGCTCTCAGGTTGCGTCGCAGCCGCTCCTTGATCTGCCTCTGGATACCCCCACGCCCCTCCAGCCAGGACGGAATGGCACACTGCACCGGCGCGTTCATAGAGAGAAAGGTGTCGGCGACCACTTCCAGCCTCTGAAGAGCTTCAGCCAAAGCCGGCTCCGGCCCGAAGGCCGCGATCCAGGACGCCTTCATCTGCGGCAGGGCGGCGATTTTGCTCAACCCGCTCAGGACGAAGGTAAGGATGGGATGCTCGCCGCAGGAGAAACTCAGCTCAGGGCGGTCGCCGAGGCCGTAGTCCAGAAAAACCTCATCCACGATTAGCGCCAGCCCGTGCTCGGCGCATATGGCCTCCAGGTCCCTGCGCGCGGCGGCTTTGGTGAAGTGGCCTGTGGGGTTGTTGGGGTGAACCACGGCAATGGCCCGCGTCCGCGGCGTAATCGCCCGACGCAGTGCCTCGGCATCCAGATGCCAGCCGTGGTCGTAAAACAGCGGATACGGAACCAGCCGGACGTTTTCGATCTGCGCCAGAAAATCAAAGAGCGGATAGCTGGGCTGGGCGATCAGCACCTCGTCTCCAGGGTCGCAGAGCAAGCGGAACAGGTAACTGTAGGCCTCGCTGGTGCTGGGCGTCAGAAAAATGTTTTCGGGAGCGACCGCCGCGCCGTGGTCCGCGTAGTAGCGGCAGACCGCTTCCCGCGCCGAGCGCATTCCGCGCGGGTCGGGATCATAAACCAGAGCCTTGGGTTGGGCCAGCGCGCCGAGGATCGCCGCCTCGTCGTACTCGAAGCCGCAGCGAGTTGGGTTGGAAGCCGTCAGGTCGAGCAGCGGAAGCCCCGCCGCGCGGCGAGCCTCTACCGCCCGCGCCAGTTCGGTCTCTGACAAGTCCCATGCCGTTCGCACGGAAAATCGCACCATCTGATCCATTGCATCATCCTTTCACAGCCGCGCCCTGCTCTCCCTGCGTCACTGCCTGCGATAATGACACTATCCTCATCCCCGGAGACCGCATGGCGATTCGCGCTGTAATTTTTGACTACGGAATGGTGCTCAGCAATCCCGCTGTCCCCGCCGCGCACGAGCGCATGGTGGTTGCTTCCGGCCTCAGCCGCGAAGTCCTCGACCAGCATTACTGGGCCAACCGCCACAGCTACGATCTGGGCATGACGGGGCGCGAGTTTTGGGCGAAGGTGGCCGCCGACGCCGGGACCAATTTCAGCCCCGCACAGGTCGTGAACCTTATCGAGTCCGACGTGCTGATGTGGACTTCGGTGAATGAGGAAATGCTGGCCTGGACCGAGGCCCTGCACGACGCCGGCGTCCGCACCGCCGTGCTGTCCAACATGGTCTGGGAAATCCTCATGCATATGCGGAAGTGGTTCGGATGGATCGACCGTTTCGACCAGCTCACCTGGTCGTGCGAACTGGGCATCGCCAAGCCCGACCCCGAAATTTATCTCTACACCTGCGAAGGGCTGGATGTTCCGCCTAAAGAGACGCTGTTTCTGGACGACAAACCGGAAAACGTTGCTGCGGCGGAAAAGCTCGGGATGCGGGCCATCCAGTTCACCACCGTCGAGCGGCTTCGGGAAGTACTGGAAGCCGACGAAGACGGACAGCGGCTGCCTGCTCTGGGAGCGAAGGTGGGGATTTAAAAGAGCGCCGATAGAATCTGCTTGCGTCGTCTCCTTGTTTTGATCTCATCAAAACTTGCGAACTTCCTCTTGCCCCCTTCCCGCTATTTTGCTAGTGTTGGGGCCGAAAAATCGGGTGCTCAGCACGGGTGCCTGATTCAGGAGGCACTATGCGTAAAATGGGCCTCTGTTTTCTAGCTTTAATCACTACGTTCGCGTTCTGTTCGGTCAAAACCTATGCTCAATGCGCATCACCAACTACTTACCAATGTGGTTGCGATGGGGGCAGTGTGCATAGTGGATTTGTTATTTCAGGTCTAGGAACTTACTTTTTCTCGAACCAGGCAAAATGTTGCAACGTACCCATACCCAACATATATACGCAAGGCAATGGGGACTGTTTCTGGGCCAAGAACATCACAAAATCCACGCAAGAGGAATTGGCGCAACTGGCCTTGCATAACCGAGTATTTCTCGTCGCATGCAATGGTGATTTCATTCCATATGCTAACAGCACCAACGAAAAGCAAGCCGAATCAACATGGTCCGCAGATCGGGCGTTATCGTCCGATATAGGCAAAGTAGCGACGCGAACGCGATAGAGGCTCCTCTCGATGAAGCTCCTGGTTGTAAGCGCATTCTTGATCGCCTGTGCGCCGTTAAGCGGCGCACAGACCGCCCACCTCAAGCCTCTGCGAAACGGGACGCAAACTGTCCACCTCAAGCCGAAACGGGACGTTCTGCCGCAGACAACTCTTGACTTCAAACCCGTCGGCGATGGTCTTCAGGTATCAGCTCAGAATACTTTCATTGGCTACCCAGTTTGCGATGCGGATGGGAGATTTTATTTCAATGCGATAACACTTCCAAATGGCGAAAGACATGTCATCGCTGTGTCTCCTAATGATAAGGACGCGTTGAGGGACTATAAGTATGGCATCCATAATGGGTTTGGTGGATGTAAGTCCAAGCGCAATGGATGTAGAAGGCTCCGACCTCTATGTGCTGGCCGAAGGCGTGAGATCTGAAGATTTGCTTAACAATGCCGTTCAACCGGGCTCCGCCGAAGTGCGGAAGTACACCAAACGATTTATTCTCCACTTTCATGGCGAGACCTCCGCGCCCGAAATAATCCCGCTTGATCTGCTGCCCTTTCAGCCAAAGCAGTTCGCCGCGACAAGCGACGGCAAATTCGTCTTCCTCGGCCTTGAGCGGGCAAATCAGACACCTGTTCTTGCCATCGTCGACGGCTCCGGAGAATTGGAACGCTATATCGACACATACCAAAATTTCGGCAGCGATGAGTCGATAATTGCCAATGCGCCGCAACGTCTGAAAAGCCAATTTCAAACGATGCCGGAAGGGGCCCCTTTAGACTTTGCTCTGGTCGCTGCCCAATTCGTTCACTATCGCGATTCCCTTCTCCTTCTGATGCCGGGATCAAAACCCAGGGTCTTCACAATTCGCGGCAGCGTACTCGAAAACACGTCGCTGCACCTGCCCGCCGGGCTCGAGGCCGACTCCCTTATCCCCTCCGATAGCGGCTGGTTCATCCGCGCCAGCGATGGGGCGGCGAACGGCAAACGGCTTATCGTTATGGTTAACCCGTCGGACGGCAAGGCCCTCCGGATCATCCACTCCTCGAATATGAATATCAACGGCATTGCCTGTGTTCACGATGGCGACTACTACGCCGTCCACTGGCCCCTGGGCGAGAAGGGGAATGACAAAGCAATGTTGATGGAGGCTGGCCAGTAGAACGTCCCCGATTCCGCGCGCCAACTGCGAAAATTCCGCCTGCCGGTGGTCGTCTATCCCCTTGAAGGCGCGACCCTCAGTACTTCCCGCGCGATGACCATGCGCTGGATTTCGCTGGTTCCTTCGCCGATGGTGCAGAGCTTCACGTCGCGGTAGAACTTTTCCGCTGGATAATCCTTGATGAATCCGTAGCCGCCGTGGAGCTGCACGGCCTCGTCGCAGATGCGCACGGCGACTTCGCTGGCGTAGAGCTTGGCCATGCTGGATTCGCGGGTGACGCGCTGGCCGGCGTCCTTGAGCACGGCGGCGCGCTGGGTGAGCAGGCGCGCGGCGTCGAGTTCCGTGGCCATGTCGGCCAGCTTCCATTGGATTCCCTGAAACTCAGCGATGGCTTTGCCAAACTGGCGGCGCTCCTTCACGTATTTGAGCGAAGCATCGAGCGCGCCGCGTCCAATGCCGAGCGCGAGGGCGGCAATGGAGATGCGTCCGCCGTCGAGCACGCGCATGGCGTCGACGAAGCCTTCGCCTAACTCGCCGAGCAGGTTTTCGCCGGGAATTTCACAGTCCTCGAAGATAAGCTCCGAGGTGTCGCTGGCGCGCAGGCCGAGCTTGTTTTCCTTCTTGCCGGGACGGAAGCCGGGAGTTCCTTTCTCAACGATGAAGGCCGAGAGTCCATGCGTTCCCTTCGCGCGGTCGGTGACGGCAATGATGACGGCCACATCGGCGTAATGCGCGTTGGTGATGAAGGTCTTGTTTCCGTTGAGGACCCAGTTGTCGCCCTTGCGAACGGCGGTGGTGCGCGCGGCGGAAGCGTCCGATCCGGAGCCGGGTTCGGTGAGTCCCCAGGCTCCGAGCCACTCGCCGCTGGCCATTTTCGGAATGTATTTACGGCGCTGCTGCTCGGTTCCAGCAAGAAAAATATGATTCACGGCCAGCGAGTTGTGCGCCGCCAGAATGATGCCGATGGAGCCATCCACGGCGGAAAGCTCTTCAATGGCCAGCACGTAGTCAACATAGGAGAGGCCGGAGCCGCCATATTCGACGGGGACCACCACTCCCATGAGTCCCATTTGCCCGAGTTGCTTCACCACGTCAGCGGGAAACTCGCTGGCCTCGTCCCAGCGCATGACGTTGGGTGCGATCTCGCGCACGGCGAAATCGCGAATCTCGCGGCGAAGCTGCTCCTGGTCTTCAGTCAGCGTGAAGGGGTAGGTGGATACGGGATTTTGCTCTACAGAAGCGGACGCCATGACGGTCTCCCACAATCGTGAGATTCAGAAAAACCTGTGATGGTATCACGGCGGATGAGCGAGTGGCGAAATAAGTGACTAACGCCGAGTCAGGCGGCGGCGCGGTGCTCCTCGCGGGCAGCCTGCCAGACCTCGCGGGCCGCGTCGGCGTTCAGCGCGGCGATTCCCAGCCCCACGATCAGGTCGGGCCACGCCGAGGGATAAAAGGCCGTGAACACCCCCGCTACGATAATCGCGATATTTGCCAGAGCGTCATTGCGGGCGGAAAGAAAGGCCGCCCGCATCATGCTGCCGCTATGGCGGCGATACCGCGTCAACATCAACGCGCAGGAAAGATTGACCACGAGCGCGCCGGCTCCCGTGATGGATAGAGGCAGGGGGTCGGGGGCGATGGGCAGGTGGAATTTGTTCCAGGCTGTCCAGAGCGTGGCGATGCTGGGGATGAGCAGGATGAGCGCCAGCAACATTCCGACTTTTGCGCGGCGGCGGGCGCTCCACCCCAGGGCCATAAGGATGAGGAAATTGACGGAGGCGTCTTCGAGAAAATCGATGCTGTCGGCGAACAGCGATACGGACACGATCAGCAGCGCGACAGCAAACTCAATTCCGAAATAGCTGAGGTTCAGCAGCCCCACTCGCCGAATAGCGCGGCGCAGGGCAGGATCCGTGGCGGGCGAGTCCATGCCTTCAGTCTATTTCGGAGTCAGTTGGTTGCGACGGAGCGATATCGCCGAAGCGGATGCTTTTTACGCAGCTTTTTCTTGGTCGCTCTGGAGTTCTGCGATGGCCTGCCGCAGGTGGATGCGGGCAGCTAAGACCTGCCGTTTCACCTGCGCTTCAGGAACGCGAAGCAGCCCGGCGATGGCCGCCGAGGTGTAGCCTTCGACGTCGCGCAGCAAAAAGAGCAGGCGTTCCGAGGCGGGAAGCTCCTGAATAGCTTCTTCGAGATCGGTGCGCTTTACATTGCGGCCGGAAAGGTCATATCCGTTTGCCGACGGCGTTATTGCGGGGGCATCGGAGTGCAGCGGAAAACGCTGCTGCAACTGCTTGATGAGGGCCGCGTCCACATCCTGTCCGCTCGGCTCCTCGGCGGCGCGAAACGCGGTTACAAAGGTATTCGCAAGAATTTGTTCGGCTTCCAACTCGTTCCCTGTCATGTAGTACGCGACGGAGAAGGCGCGGTGGCGGTGACTTTCATAAATATCGCGCTGGCGGGCCTGCAGGCTCTGCTTCTCCCGGCGTAGGGCAACTACCCTCGCGGAAGCACGCGCGAATTGATTGTCTGAATTGAAGTCGAACAACTTGAGCCTCTGCCGCTACTGTACCATCTCACCCTCGGATTATGGCAGAAAAATTGCGTTCTTCGCCGCAATGGGCTGGTCGCCTGTCCCGTGGCGGCGGGTTGGCATCAAAGTTGGTTCTTCAAAAAATCTGCACCTTTGCCGATAGACCCACAAAAGGTATAAAGTTGGACGCATCCGCATAATTGGGAGTTGCCGCAGGGTTGCAGGGCCGCCGGCCTGACAGGGGTAGATTCGGGTGGCGAGCGGAGCAAGACGAACATACGACGCCGGTGGAGAACGATGTCCGAAGAGCGAATACTCGTCGTCGATGAAGACCCCTATGCGCAGGCGGCGGCCGCGGACGCATTGGGGAACGCGCATTATCGCCCGGCCCCGGCGCTGAGCGGCGAGGAAGCAGCCGCCCGCCTCGAAGCGGGGCTCGCCTGCGACCTTATTCTGTATAACATCAAAGGTTGTTCGCCCGAGACGGGCAAAGATGCCGCGACCATCGAGCGGCTGCGCGACCTGTCCCCCGACATCCCTGTTGTGGTGATTTCTACGGTTCGAGATGTAAACGTCGTCATTCAGGCCATGCGCGCCGGCGCTTCAGATTACCTGCTGAAGCCTTTCGCGCCGGAACAACTGCTCGCCAGCATCCAGCGTGCGCTCCAACACCGGCACGCAGCCCAGCGAAACGCGGCGGACAAGGAGCATCTGGAGCGGCTGGTGACGGCGCGCACCGACCTGCTGCGGCAGGCCATTGCCGACCTTGAGCAGGCCTATGACATCACGCTGGAAGCGCTGGGCGATGCGCTGGATCTGAAAGACGCGGAGACCGAAGGGCACTCCCGGCGCGTGACCGCCTACACCATCGCGCTGGCGCGGGCCATTGGACTCAAGGGTGAAGAGTTGCGGATCGTCTCGCGGGGGGCTTTTCTGCACGACATTGGCAAAATGGCGATTCCTGACGCGATTCTGTTGAAGCCTGGAAAGCTCGACCGCCAGGAACAGGCGATGATGCGCGAGCACTGCGCGCGCGGCTACCAGATTTTGAGAAAAATTCCCTTCCTTCAGGACGCGGCGCAAATTGTCTACAGCCATCAAGAGCGGTTCGACGGCACCGGATATCCGCGGCGGCTCAAGGGAGACCAGATCATTCTGGGCGCCCGGATCTTCTCCGTCGCCGATACGCTGGACGCCATCACGTCCGACCGTCCCTACCGGCGCGCCAACAGCTTTGAGGCGGCGCGGCGGGAAATCCTTCGCTGCGCGGGAACGCAGTTCGATCCCGATGTGGTGGAGGTGTTCCAGAGCCTGCCCAACGATTTGTGGGAAAACCTGCAAATTGAAATTACCCACCATGCGCGAGTGGCCGCGCTCACATCCAAGTAGACGGAGGTGGCGATGGCTGTTCTGAGCACCAGCGAAATTGAAGAGAGACTCCAACACCTGCCCGGCTGGGCACTGATCGAGGGCGAGATCGTGCGCCAGGCGACGTTCAAAGACTTCCTATCCGCCATGGAGTTCGTGGACCAGGTGGCGGTGATGGCGGAAAACGAGCAGCACCATCCCGACATCGACATCCGCTACAACAAAGTGAAGCTGGCGCTCACCTCGCACGACGCCGGCGGGGTGACCAAACAGGATTTTGAGATGGCGCGGGCGATGGAAGCGCTGATCATCAAGAGCGCAGCGGCTTAAACCGCGGTCCAGAAAGCGTCACGCCGGCAAATCTTTAGGTCATATGCGGACGCGAGCCCAGATCGCGTTGTGATCGGAGAACAGGGCCGGCTCTACGCTGGCGGCCAGCGACCTCAACTCGCGGACGAAGATCCAGTCCAAATGACGCCTGAATGCTGGATAAGTGTTCATCTTCCTTTGGAACGGGGTTTCAAAACCATGCCGCTTCATGGCGCTCCGTATCGCGGCGCCATGGGAGGGCCCGCCCGGGATGGGCACGATGCTCCCCAGCCAGATCAGATTGTTCGTATTGAAATCGCCTCCGATCAACTGCGGCCCGCTTTGGCGTGATGCTTCGTCGATGACCGGCTGTAGCTGCTCGAGGCGCTCCTCCGCGTTGATACGAGTGTCAAGGTGCGCATTCCAGACGCGCACATCGCCCCAGGGCGTCTGGATAGTCGCCGACATGGCGAAGCGGTTGCGCCCGCGAATGCGCAGATCGCACGCTTTGAGGGGCATAAGCTCCACATCTTCGATCGAATAGCGGCTCACAAGGGCGAGGCCCTGGTCGGACACATTAGGCGCGGCGGCTCTGAATGCCGCAGAATATCCCAGCCGACGCGCAGCTTCCTCAGCGACGCTCGAAGCCGGGCTCCCGGTCATGACCTCCTGAAACAGAAACAAGTCCGCGTCGCGCAGCCTCGGTACGCGCGAGATTGCGTCTACGATCCTGGTGGAATCGCTTTCCTTTGCCAGATTGAGAGAAACGACCGAAAAAGCGCGATCGGAAGCCGGCACACAGGGGTTAAGACGGTCGGTCCGCAGCGATCGACGAAGCCGGCCAGTGAATACGCGATGACGATGATGACGAACTGCCATTTTTGACTCCAAAAAACCTCAGTGAAACACACGTGTCGCAGGACGTTGATCTCCAACACCTGATGGCTTTGTTTGCACCTTCACAGGTGTTCTTTAGATGAGACGAAAACCCCTATGGATTCATTGTGCCGCCAGTCTGCGGGGTAGTGCAAAGGGCTAGAAGGCCTTACTCTCGCCGGCCTTGACGCTTTAGTCTGTACCCCCTCAGCAAAAGTGCGGTGGCGAACCACACAAGTAGAGCAGCCAGTGGATAGGCCAGCACGCGAGGGAAGAATCCTGAAAGAATGGCGATTGCCAGCAGCAGCAAGCCGGAAAAGATTGCAATTTGCGCCTCGGCCGGCTCGAACACGCGACGGTTGATGAAGGCTGCGCCAATCGTGTTCCGGATGCGGATCGCTCCGGCGGCCGCCCGTCCGGCGCTGCCGCCTCCGCTGACTGAGGCTGGATGCGAATGCCGCGGCTCGCCTGGCGCTTGAATTTTGTGCCGGGCATCGAGGACGATTTCCGTCGAGTTCCGCAGGTCATCCAGGTACATTTCCGCCATTTCGTTCGCAAATCCCTCGTCTTCGATCACCGCGTCCAACTCGCAGTTTCCAAGCCAGCTTGCGATGTTCAGATTGGTCGAACCTACACGCGCCCAGCGTGCGTCGCCGACAGCGGTCTTGGCGTGCAGCATGGTCCCATTCCATTCAAATATGCGCACGCCGGCTTCCAGCAGCGGTTTATAGCCCGACCTCGATAACGGCTTGAGGATTGGGATATCCGTTCCGTTCGGCACGAGTAGTCGCACATCGACATTGTCCATTGCCGCCGCGCGAAGGGACTGCACATAGGCCGTCGTTCCGGCAAAATACGCGTCTGTCAGCCACAGCCTTTCCTGGGCCAGCGCGGCAACAAGTTGATCGAGCCGCAGCAGGGCCGCCGCCGCCGGCAGGGTTGCAACCACTCGCAGACTGGTGCCGCCGGCCGGGACTTGCGGAAGCTCAGAGGGCAGTTCCTCTTCGGGGATCGGTTCCCCGGTCATGGACCAAACTTGTGCAAATGCCCGCTCGATCTCCGCAACCGCCGGCCCTCGCACCTCGATGCCGGTGTCGCGCCAAGGTTCGATTTTCTTTTTCGGATCACCTACCCACATTCGTCCTACGCACAACCCTGAGATGAACCCTACCTGCCCATCAACTGCGATCATTTTACGGTGGTCGCGCGAGAGCCAACTGAGCGGGCTGTCAAAGCGCGGTGGATTGTAACAACGGACCTCGACGCCACCCTCTCGCAAGTGATTCCAGAAACGTCGCGACGCTTGGCCGAAGCCGCCCAGCCAGTCGTATAGGAGCCGGACCCGTACGCCCTCTTGCGCTTTCGCAATCAACGCATGGGCGAACTCCCGACCCGCGTCGTCCTCGTGAATAATGTAACTTTCAAAGTGGATATGGATTTTCGCCGCGCCGATGGCGTCGAGCCACGCGGGATAATTCTGCCGTGCATCCTTGAGCAATTGCACCTGATTTCCTTCAATCAGGGGCGCGCCCGCGGCGCGTGCAAGGGCCTGGTCCGCAAACCTGCGCGTCGACTCGACGTTTTCCAGCTCGGCCATGATTGGCGTTGACAATCGGCACGCTCGATAGTCTGATTATCCTCTCCGCCGTGGAGTTTATGGACCAGGTTGCCGTAATGGCCGACGCCGGCGGGCCGACGAAACAGGGATTTGAGATGGGCCGGGCCATCGAGTCCCAGATTAGGAAAAGCGGGGCTTAGAAAATTTCTTCTTCCAACTCGGGGGGCGGCGCAGCGGGAGCGGGGTTCTCGGCATGGTGGCGGAGCCGGGAGAGATCGCCGCGGTTCCAGAGGACAAGCGCCACTCCACTCAGGGCGAGCGAACCCATTAAAAACAAACCTGTTTTCCATCGCTTGCGAGGGGTGGCGGGGGCGGAGTCTGGGTTCTGGTCGGCAGTCATTGAAAATGGGGCGGGGCTTCGGGTAACGAAAGTGCCGGGACTTTCCCGTCGCTATGGTGTTGATTGTAAATGAGGGTTGCGAAATCGTTTGATTACGATTACACTAGACACAGCTTTTAAGAAGAAAAGAAAAAAAGTTATTGCATGGCGCGAAAAATGTGCAATAATGTTGTTTCTTGAAAAGGGCCAGTTGCATCAGATGTATTGTAAGCGGTAGTCAAGCCGAGTTTGAGCAGGGCTCCCCGGTTTGACAGCAGGTTTTATAAGTTGCGTCACTGGCCTCCCGGCACGAACAAAATACCGTTCGTGCCGTCTTTTTTTGCTTTTTCCAATTAGGATGAAATGCGGAGGTCTTGATGAGACGCATTTTGCTCACGCTCGCAGTGGGGCTGCTTACCGTTGCGGGCTACGCCCAGTGGTCGAATCCGCTGGACAATCTTCCCGCCTATCACGCGACCGCTCCGGCGAACGCCGCCAGCCTGCCTCCCATTCTTTCAGGCAAGCAACTCACTGGGCCGAATTTTCACTATGCCTGGCAAGTCGAGGTCTACAAGGAAGCCGCGAAGGTCCAGGGCGTTCTTTATCAGCTTCCCTGCTACTGCCGCTGCGATCGCGCGCTGGGACACACGAGCCTGCGCAGTTGCTTTGCGGGCCTGCATGGCGCCGAGTGCTCCACCTGCGCGAAGGAAGGCGCCTACGCCTACCGCATGACGAAGCGCGGATGGACAGCGAAGCAGATTCGCGCGGGCATTGAACATCACGAGTACGAGAAAATCGATCTCGAAAAGCTGGGAACGAAGCCGGGCGAATAATTTCCGGCTGCGCGCCCGCACCGCCAATCGCATTGCCTTATGATTGAACTGGCGGACAGGAATTTCTTCCTGCCGCCACACTCTTCTCACATCCACCATCTGCAATTCCGGAGGAATTAGAAATTGGGAAAAAGCATGGTCCCGAAGCGGCTGTTCTTTACCAAGGGCGTCGGGAAACATAAGGAACGACTCACCTCATTTGAATTGGCGCTTCGCGACGCGGGCATCGCCGCCCAGAACCTGGTGCGTGTCTCGTCGATTTTTCCGCCGCAGGCCAAACTGGTGCCCCGCAAAGAGGGCCTCAAGTACCTGAGTCCGGGCGAGGTGGTTTTCGCGGTGGTCGCGGAAAACTCCACCCGCGAACCGCACCGATTGGTGGCCTCCA
This sequence comes from Acidobacteriaceae bacterium, assembly GCA_035765555.1. GTDB lineage: Bacteria > Acidobacteriota > Terriglobia > Terriglobales > Acidobacteriaceae > Silvibacterium. The sequence continues at coordinate 13,406 of DASTXK010000160.1, read as the reverse complement.
GCATCGGAGTCGCCATTCCCAGCGACCGCAACACCTACGGATACCTGAGCGAACACCACAGCTTTGGCGAGACCGAGGAACAGGCCGGCGAGTATGCTGAGGAACTTGCCGCGGAGATGCTGGCGACTACGCTGAATCTGGAATTTGATCCGGACAAAAGCTGGGACGAGAAGAAGGAGATTTACCGCATCTCGAATAAGATTGTGCGCACGGCCAACGTAACGCAGTCGGCTGTGGGCGACAAACGCGGGCTGTGGACCACGACCATCGCGGCGGCGATCCTGATCTTCGAGTAGCCGGGGCGGGAGCGAATCAGGGCGCGGGCCGCGTGGTCCGCGCCTTTTGTTCGCATTAGCGTAAATTTGTAACTGAATTGAGCACATATATGCCACAGGAACAGAAATATCGTGTCGGACTCATTCAGATGAGTTGCGGCCCGGACCCCGACGCCAATCTGGACAAGGCCGCTGACCGCGTGCGCGAGGCGGCGCTCGAGGGCGCGAACATCGTCTGCCTGCCGGAGCTTTTCCGCGCGCAATACTTCTGCCAGCGCGAGGACGCGGCGTTGTTCGATGTGGCGGAGTCCATCCCAGGGCCCAGCACCGAGCGGCTGAGTGCGATTGCCCGCGAGGAGAAAGTGGTGGTCATCGCTTCCCTTTTCGAACGCCGCGCGCCGGGGCTGTATCACAATACGGCGGCCGTGCTGGACCGCGATGGCTCGCTGGCGGGAATCTATCGCAAGATGCACATTCCCGATGATCCGCTCTACTACGAGAAGTTTTATTTCACTCCGGGCGACCTCGGCTTTCGGGCGTTCGATACGGCCTCGGGGCGCATCGGGACGCTGGTGTGCTGGGACCAGTGGTATCCGGAGGGCGCGCGGATTACGGCGCTGCATGGGGCGAACGTGCTGTTTTATCCCACGGCCATTGGTTGGCATCCGTCGGAAAAAGAGGAGTTCGGCACGGCACAGTACGACGCTTGGCAGACAATCCAGCGCGCGCACGCCATCGCCAATGGCGTCTATGTGGCGGCGGTGAACCGCGTGGGTCATGAGCACGGAGACATTCGCGGCAACCGCGCCGAAGGGCCGGGGCTGGAGTTCTGGGGCGGATCATTTATCGCCGACTCCTTTGGCCGCGTGATAGCGAAAGCCTCACATGACAAGGAAGAAATTCTGATCGGCGAAATCGATCCGAAGCTGATTGAAGACACGCGCCGCAACTGGCCTTTTCTTCGCGACCGCAGGATCGACGCCTACACGCCGATCACGAGCCGCTTTCTCGATGGGCAAGGAAGCGGGCAGGAATGACGACACCGCGCGAGCGCGGCTTCCGGATGCCGGCGGAGTTCGCTCCGCACGCGGCCACATGGATCGCATGGCCGCACAATCCGAAGGACTGGCCGGGAAGGTTTCAGCCGATCCCGTGGGTGTATGCGGAAATCGTGCGGCACCTGGCCTCGGTCGAAGACGTTCACATCCTCGTAAACGACGCGGCGGCGGAGCAGCGCGCGCGCGGAATTCTGAAGCGTGCCGGAGCGGACCTTGCGCGGGTGCATTTTCATCACTGGCCAACGAACCGCGTTTGGACGCGGGACTCGGGGCCGATCTTTGTTCGCAATGCGGCGGGCGAAACCGCCATCACCAACTGGAAGTTCAACGCCTGGGCCAAGTACGACGACTGGCAGCTTGACGACCAGATTCCCGAACGCGCAGCGGAGCTGCTCGGCCTTCCCTCCTGGAAACCTGAGATTAACGGGCAGCGCGTGGTGTTGGAGGGGGGGTCCATAGACACAAACAGCGGGGGCGTGCTGCTCACGACGGAAGAATGTCTGCTGAGCGAGACGCAGCAGCGGAATCCCAGCCTTGGGCGCGAGGACTTGGAGCGGGTCTTTGCGGATTACCTCGGCATTGAGCAGGTTGTGTGGCTGAATCGCGGCATAGCCGGAGACGACACCCACGGGCACGTGGACGACATCACCCGCTTCGTGGCGGAAAACATAATCGTCACGGCTACGGAGCCGAACCATGATGACGAAAATCATCTGCCGCTTGCCGAAAACCTCGACCGGCTGCGCGCGGCGCGTAACCCGCACGGCCAGCCGTTCAGGATTGTGGAACTGCCCATGCCCGCGCCGGTGGTGTTCGAGGGGCAGCGGCTGCCGGCGAGCTACGCGAATTTCTATATCGCCAACGAGTTGGTGCTTGTGCCCACGTTCAACGACGCCAACGACCGCCACGCGCTCAACACGCTTGCGGAAGTCTTTCCCGACCGCAAAATTGTCGGCATCCATTGCGTCGATTTCATCTGGGGACTGGGTGCGCTGCATTGCATGACCCAGCAGCAGCCGCGGTGATGACCGAAACCGACTTCATGCACGAAGCGCTCGCGGAAGCCCAGGCTGCTGCCGACGCGGGCGAAGTCCCCATCGGGGCGGTCGCTGTTTATCAGAGCGAGATCATTGCTCGCGGGCAGAACCGCGTGCTGCGCGACGTTGATCCCACGGCGCACGCGGAAATCGTCGCGATGCGCGCGGCTGCAAAAATCCTGAACAATTACCGCCTCACCGGCTGCGAGCTTTACGTCACGCTGGAGCCGTGCGCCATGTGCGCGGGAGCGATGATTCATGCGCGCCTGGCGCGACTGATTTACGCCGCCACCGATCCCAAGGCCGGGGCTGCTGGATCAGTCCTCGAGGTGCTGAACCATCCGCGCCTCAACCATCAAATGACCGTTACGCCTGGAGTTCAGGCCGAGGAGTCCGCCGCGCTGCTGCGCGAATTTTTCCGGCAGCGGCGGGCGGACTCCCCAGCCTGAGGCCCGCGCAAAGAAGCGCAGGGCTGCGACCTTATCTACGGAATCCGCCGCGATGATAGCGCCAATGTCCAGGCACCCAGACCCAGCCGCCGCGACGATGCCTCCAATGGCCGGCCACCCACACTCCGCCGCGACGGGGCGGCACCATCCAGCGACCGGGGACCCAAACGTAGCGCGCGCCGTCCCAGCGGTGATAGCCGCCGGTCCAGACGTAGGCCGGTCCCGGCCTGACCGGACGATGCTCAACAATGGGAGGAGGCGGAGCGATCCGCACGACCACCTGGGCGAATGCGGCGCTGGTGCCAAGAATCGCGGTTGCAAGCGCGGCCAGCAAAAACTTTTTCATCAGAGCGTTCTTCCTTTCTGGTGAAACATGGACTGCACTTCAGCTAAACGCGGGCCGCAGGCGAAAGTTGCGCAGGAAATCGACGGCTTTTCAGGCCACGGGCGAGGCGGGGTGGTCCAGACCGGCGAGGGTTTTTGAAGGCAGATAGATGCTGGCGCAGGCGCCCGTATATTGCGCTTCGCCGCAGTTGCTAAGGCGGATCGAGCCGCCGTGTTTCTGAACAATTCCCATGCTGACCCAAAGCCCGAGGCCAGTCCCCTTTTCCCCTTTAGTGGTGAAGAAGGGCCGGAACAGGCGGTGGGCGTCTCCATTCTGAATGCCGGGACCGCTGTCGGCCACCTCAATCATCGCGCCCGCGCCGCGAAATTCCTCGGCGGGCGCCGACCGAAGCCGGATGCGGATGCGCCCCTTCATCCCGGCGGCTTCAATGGCGTTGACCAGAACATTGGTGACCACCTGACGAATTTCCGCTGGAAAGCCTTCCACCGTGCAGGGCTCCACAAATTCGTAGGCCATATCAATCTGCTGCATCGCGATGCGACGCTCCAGCAACAGCATCACGCCTTCAATCAGGTCCTTCAAGTCCACAGTGACCGGGGCCTTCGACTCGCGATAAAGGCTCAGCATGGTGCGGCTGATCTGCATGGTGCGGGCCAGTTCCTGCTCGGCCATTGTGAGGTATTCGTCGCGTCGCGCCGGGTCTTTCTCTTCCTTCAGAAGAAAGAGAAGGTTGGAGACAGAATCCAGAGGGTTGTGAATTTCGTGCGCAATGCTGGCGGCGAGCCGTCCCGCTACGGCGAGTTTTTCTCCGGCTATCAGCGCGGCCTCGGTGCGCCGCTGCTCCGTCACGTCATGAAAGACGAGCACGATTCCTGTCATTTTGCCATCGGGCCCAAGAATCGGAGCGGCGCTGTCATCAATCACGTATTCCCTGCCATCGCGGGAGACAAGGGCCGTGTGGTTCGCGAGCCCGACCACCTTCTTCAAACGCTGAACCACTTTCACCGGATTTTCAGCCGGCTCGCGCGTCTCCTCATGAATGATGTGAAAGACCTCGGTGAGCGGCCGCCCCGTGGCATCTTCGGCGGCCCATCCGGTCAACGATGCGGCGATGGCGTTCATGAACTGCACCCGGCCTCTCATGTCGCAGGCGATGACCCCGTCTCCGATGGACTCCAGCGTGGTCTTGAATCGCTGCCGGCTTTCGTGCGCTTCGCGGGTGTGCTGTTCTACCTCGGCGAGCGTTGCGTCGTAGCTCCGCGAAACCGTCCGCAGCCTCTGCCGGGTGAAGATGGCGACAATTAATCCGATGATGAACGCGGCGAGCAGAGTCGTGAGCAGATCGGCCTTCGTCACATAGGGTGTCTCGCGCAGAAATTGTTCTTCGCGCTGTTTTTCCTGCGTGACCAGCATCTGATGCGCGTCGCTGCGGATGTTGTCCATCAAAATCTTGTTCTCTTCATCCGCTTCGGGATTGTTGATCAGCGTTTTGTCGTTGGCCACAATGCGCCGGGCGCGGCTGAGCCATAGCTGATAGCGCTGCGATAGCGTGGTCAGCCGCTGCTCCTGCGCGCTGTTGCCGGAGAGCAGGCTCCCGAGGTCCGCAAAGTTTTGTTGAATGGGCTGCATTCCCGCCGTATAGGGGGCCAGCATCGCCGGGTCCCCGGTAAGCTCGTAGCCGCGCATCCCGGTTTCCTGGTCCAAAATCAGCTTTTGCAGGTCGATGATGCTGTTCGTGATCAGGTCGGCGCGGTGCAGATCGTTTACGGCGTTGGAGAACCGCCTGAGCTGCGCGATAAAGAAAACCGCAAGCAACAGAAGCAGCAGGATGGGAACGTAGACAGCCTGGCGAAGAATCCGCCGAAACTCCCGCTGCTTCATTCTCTGCCCCCGCCGTGACTCATGCCGCCAGCCCGCTCAGAAAGAAATTCCTGAATCTTCGACAGCAAAAGCTCGGGCCCGTCACCTTTCAGCATCGAGCAGTCAACAATCCGTGTGACTTCCGTGGGCAGGTTTACGTAAGCCGAAAGAAGAATGATGGGAACTGTCGGACGCAGACGCCTCATTTCCAGCGCCACATCGCCGCCGTGCATCCCGGGCATGGAGTAGTCCAGAACGACCAGGTCTATCGGCTCACTGGAGAACGCATCCAGACCTTCGGGGCCGTTCAAGGCGGTGCGCACAGAGTAACCAGCCCGCTCCAACACCGCTCTGCGTATCTGGAGCCCGAGTTCTTCGTCATCGACGCAAAGGATAAACGGCTTCGACACCTGTGTCTTCTCCAGGAATATACCTGAAAAACCTCAAGTACTACCGGACGACGAGAAGTAATTCCGAGTATCTAAGTGTTGAAACTTGAATGATATCACCGTCAACGGTAATCAATAAATTCATGACTTCTTCACTCTTCCGCACCCCCGCCTGAGTTACTCTTGGCTTGGCGGAACCCCGGCCCTGGCGCCGCCGCTCGCGAGGAAAAAGCGCCGTTGAGCCAAACCATATTTGTTCTCGAAGACGAGGTGGACATTGCGCGCCTCATCCAGCACCACCTGGAGGCGGCAGGGTTTCAGGTCCACGCCTTCAGCACCCCGGCCAACATCATTTCCGAAGCCGAGCGGCAGCCGCCCGCGCTCTTTCTGCTCGACATTATGGTCCCCGGTGGCGACGGCCTGGACGTGTGCCGCCGTCTGCGCGCCCACCCATCGCTGAGCGCGAGGCCCATCATCTTTTTGACGGCGCGCGCTGCGGAAAGCGACCGTGTACGCGGCCTCGACCTCGGCGGAGACGACTACATTACAAAGCCCTTCTCCACGCGCGAGCTGGTGGCGCGCGTCAAGGCGGTGCTGCGGCGATTTCAGCGTCCGGAAGGACCGGCCGTGATTGTGTTTGACGATGTGGTCATTGACGCCGATGCCATGCAGCTCCGCGTGCGCGGCGAGCTGGCCGCAACCACCGCAACCGAATTCCGGCTGCTCGATTTTCTGGCTCGGCATCCGGGGCGCGTCTTCAGCCGCGACCGCCTGCTCGACGCCGTTTGGGGAGACGCTCGCTTCGTCACGCCGCGCTCGGTCGATGTGTACGTCCGGCGCATTCGCGAGAAGATAGAAAAGGACGCGGAAGACCCTCAATATCTGGTGACGGTGCGCGGCGCGGGCTATCGATTTGAATTGCCTAAAAGCAGCTAAAGGCGGCCAGCGAAGAGACGGTCAGCTAAAATCCGATTAGTTAAAAACGGTTAGCGAAAGCCCCTGTATCCCGAGCCCTTTCCTGGTCCCTGCACCCTGGGCCCTTAAATGACTGGACGAGTTTTCACAAAGTTGTTTCTGTCTTTTGTCTTTGTGCTGGCCATCAGCACAGCGACACTGGACTTCGTCCTGCGTCACTTTATGGAGCGCTCCCTTCGCGGCGAAGTGCATTTGCTGCGCCGCGACCTGCTCTGGGCATCGCTCGTCGCCATGGCCGTGGCCATTGTTCTTTCGGCAATCCTGGCCCATCGCGCCGAAGCGCGGCTGAAGCGCATCGTGGCCTTCGCCAACCGCATCGCGGCGGGAGATTTTTCCGCGCGCATGGAAGAAGGCAGCCTCGACGAAATTGCCGAAGTCGCGCACGCCCTCGACACCACCGCCGCCCGGCTGGAGGCCAGCTTCCACGCGCTTGAATCGAAGCAGCGCGAACTCGCCGCGCTTCTCGACTCGATGCAGGAGGCCGTGATCGCCGTCGACGCGGCGGGACGCATCGGGTGGTCGAACGCCGTCATGAGGCGCATCGCTCCCGGTGCGGATTTGCAGGGCCAGACTCTGGCGCACGCCTTACGCGATCCCGAGGCTCTGCGCTGCATTGAGGCCGCGCTGGCCCGCGGCAAACCCAGCAGCGGCAAGGCCCTTTCCGTTGCGCCGGGACGCGCCTTTGACGTGAACGCCGCTCCCACTCCCGGAGGCGGCGCCGTGGCCGTACTGCACGACATTACCGAAGTGGCCCGCACCGAGCAGATGCGCCGCGACTTCATCGCCAACGTGTCGCATGAGCTGCGCACCCCGCTCACATCCATCTCCGGCTACGTGGAGACGCTGCTGGAAAACGGCTTTGATCTGCCGCCGAACGCGCGCGAGTTTCTCACCATCATTTTGAAGAACGCCACGCGCATGACCCGGCTCACCGAAGACCTGCTCGCGTTGGCCAGCGTGGAATCCGGCGACTACAAGGTGAACGCGCGCCCGGTTGCCGCATCGGCGCTCGTGCGCGACGCCTTGCACGCGCTGGCCGGAATGGTGAAGGACCTTGAAGTGAAGCTGGAATCCGCCGAAGCGACGGACACGGTTGTTCTCGCCGATGAGGACGCGCTGACGCAGGTCTTTGGCAACCTGATTGAAAACGCCGTGAAGTATGGCAGGAGCGGCGAGCGGGTGCTGGTGGGCGCGCGCGACCGCAAAAGCACTGTGGAGTTTTTCGTTCAGGACTTCGGCCCCGGCATCCCGTCCGAACATTTGCCGCGCATCTTCGAGCGCTTCTACCGCGTGGACAAGGCGCGCTCGCGCGAGTCAGGCGGAACCGGCCTGGGCCTCTCCATCGCCAAACACATCGTCCTTGCACACGGCGGCACAATCCGCGTGGAAAGCGAACTCGGCGCGGGCGCAACGTTTCTGTTCACGCTGCCCAAGAGTGGCCAATAGTTGCGACCAGCCCTTTCACCGGATCCCTCATGGCTCCCGCACCTCGATATACTTGGAGTAGTGGCTTGATCGCGCAGTGACACCGCCGGAAGCGCTGTTCCCGCCATCCGCTCAACCAAATGCCTTTAGCTGATATGACTACCATCAACAACACGATCGCCGTCGCCATGTCCGGAGGAGTGGACTCTTCCACCGTCGCGGCCATGCTGAAGGACCAGGGCTACGACATCGTCGGCCTGACGCTTCAGCTATGGAACCAGCGCCGTCTGGCCGGCCGCAACGGAATGCCCGAGCACGTGCAGGGGCGCTGCTGCTCCATCGACGACGTGTATGACGCCCGCCGCGTGGCCGAGACCCTCGACATTCCCTACTACGTGGTGAATGAGCAGGAGCGCTTTGAGCGCGACGTGGTGCGGCCCTTCGTCTCCGAGTATCTGGCCGGGCGCACGCCGATTCCCTGCTCGCTCTGCAACAACCATCTCAAGTTCGACCAGCTTCTCGTCCGCGCCCGCCAGATCGGCGCCGACCGCATCGCCACCGGACACTACGCCCGCAACGACTACGACCCGGCTCGCGACCGCTGGATCCTGAAGCGGCCCGCGGACACGTCGAAGGACCAGACCTACTTCCTGTTTGGCCTCACGCAGGAGCAGCTTTCGCGCACGCTCTTTCCGCTTGGTGGCTACCAGAAGCCGCAGGTTCGCGAGATCGCGGCGCAGCACAACCTTGCCCTGGCCACCAAGCCTGACTCGCAGGAGATTTGCTTCATCCCCGGAGGCGACTACAAGCAGTTCATCGACGCCTATCTTGAGGAGCAGGGCGAAACCATCCCCGATACGGCGGGCGAGCTCGTCGCCGCCTCCGGCGAAGTCATCGGACGCCACACCGGCATCCACAACTTCACCATCGGCCAGCGCAAGGGCCTCGGCGTTTCCTCGCCCAACCCGCTCTATGTCCTCCAGATCGACCCGTCGAACCATCGCGTCACCGTCGGCGCGGGGACCGCGGCTACAGCGCCTGTCGTAAGTGCGCGGGATGTGAACTGGATTTCCGTCCCCGGTCTTGAAGGAAAAATGCGGGTGCGGGTCAAGATTCGCCATCGCCACGAGCCCGCCTGGGCCACGCTCCGCAGCACCGGAACCAACGAGGTCGAAGCCGAATTCGACGAGCCCCAGCGCGCCGTAACTCCCGGCCAAGCGGCCGTCTTCTATGACGGAGACGAGGTCGTCGGCGGCGGCTGGATCAAATAAAACGCCCTCGGGCGAGCACCCGAGGGCATTCACAAATTACGTAGCTAAGCCTGCTTCTGGTGTGGAAACTCAACCGTGGTGGCGGTCCGTTCCGGGCGCGTCAGAGGCTCCTGCCTGACGCGATTCTCCCGCGGATTTCCCAGGAACACCCCCAGCCCCACTCTGACACCATGAATGATGCCGGAGATGCGGCGTGTCGGCGACGCGACCGCGCTCTCGATGGATCGGCTGGCATGGTCCACCGCATTGATGGTGGTGGTGAGTATTTCATCAATCCGGTGAATCTGGGCATTGGCTTTCGTCAGCGCGTTGTCCATCGTCTGATTCACGTTCTGCGCCTGATGACGCACTTTCTGGCTCAAGTCCGATAGCTCACTGGTGGCCGTCCTGAGCTTCGGCGATATGTCATCGAGCAGGCTGTGCGCGGAGGCGATCACGGGCATGGCCTTGCCCTTGGCCTCCTCCGCTATGGCCTGCACCTTCTTCATCGTCTTGAAAACCACGACCGCCATCACCAGCAGACAGCAGGCCTGCAAAAGCAGGCTGAAGGCCGTGAGAGCGGTGAAGATCACAAGAACGAGATAATAATCGTTTGTCGGCATGGCCACCCCCGGATGGCGGTACGGCTTAGGATGAAGTTGACGGCTCGCCCATTGTGCCCGTGGCGCCAGTCGTGCCTGTGGCGCTCTGGCGATAGGCTTCCTTGCCCGCATCCACGGCGGCGGACGCGCTGCCCGCGCTCTGCCTGTAGGCTTCCTTGCCGGCCTCGACAGCCGAAGAAACTTTGTCCGCCTGCTCGTTGACGTAGCGACGGCCCTTGCCCACAAACTCCTCCCACTGGGCGCGTCCCTTGTCCACGTATTCCTTGCTGCGGTCCACATACTGGTTCATCTGGTCGGCGGCCTCGCGCGAACGCTGACGCAGATACTCGGTCCCTTCCCGTGCGCCGCTCACCAGGCTATCGCGGGTTTCCCTGCCCGCCTTCGGAGCAAAAAGGACCCCCAGCAATGCGCCTGCGCCAAGTCCCGCGAGAAACCAGCTAAATCCACTCGAATTCTGTTCGTCTGCCATAAATTCCATTCTCCTTCACGAAAGTCCGGATTTGGTACTAAACAGGATACTCCACGGCATCAGCAGTTTCTGAAAGCGCGGACTCCGTCCTTTACTCACCTAGATGCCTCGCCGCAATGATACGCTGCCAGCTTAGCCCTCTGGCCATCGCTAGCTGGGCGCGGCCATTTGGCCTCGATCAAAGTAGATATGCCGCCGCGCGGACGGAAGTCTCCAATTACATGCGCCCAAACCGGATTGCACGCCTTCACCACATCTTCCAAAATCTGGTTCACCACGTTTTCCTGAAAGATTCCCAGATTGCGATAGCTGAACAGGTACTCCTTCCACGACTTCAGCTCCAGACACCGGTCGCGCGGCATATAGCGCAGCTTGATCACTCCGAAATCGGGCAACCCGGTCTTGGGACAAACAGAGGTGAACTCCGGATCATCAATTAAAATCTCGTAGCTCTTGAACTGGTTCGGCCAGGTTTCAATCGCCGGAAACTTGAAGTCGAGCCCCGCTTTGGCGTGCTCATCGGTATATCGCGCAACAGTGGACATGTACCCATTTCATCACATGGCGCAAATTTTTTTTGACTCCCAGAGCGATGCTGGTGAGTCTTATATACTTAGTAACGGTTCGCTTGCGCTCACTTGGTTCCCTTGCGTTCAGTACGGTTCACCTGACTCACGACCCCTGATGGCAATTCCTAAAAGAAGCAGAAGAAGATCGCGCTGGATATGGCTCGCCGTAATTGTCGGGCTGGCCGTCCTGTTTTATTTCGTGAGAATGGCGACCCGTTCGCGGGTTCCGGTCCGCACGGCGATCGTACAGCGGAGCGATGTGAAGAAGGAAATTCCAACCAACGGCAAAGTCGAGCCACAGGTGAATTTCGAGGCGCACGCGCCCTATCCGGGCTCCATCAAAGCGCTTTATGTGCATGAGGGAGAACAGGTTCCCAAGGACAAGCTCCTGCTCGCGATGTATGACGACAACGCCAGCGCGCGCATGGCCACGGCGCTCGCCGGGCTGAGAAACGCCCAAGCCAACTACAACGCTATGCTTGCCGGAGGCACACAGCAGCAGCGCCTGACGTTGAGCGGCGAATTGGCAAAAGCGAAAATTGAACACGACCAGGCCCAGCGCGATCTGGAAGCCCTGCAGAAGCTTGAATCAACCGGGGCGGCTTCGGCCAATGAAGTGGCCTCGGCCCAGCAGAGACTTGAAGCCGCCAACGCCTCGCTCACAAATTTGCAGCAGAGAAAGACCAATAGCTTTAGCGCAGGCGACCTGGCCCGCGCCAAAGCCGCCATTGCCGACGCGCAGGCCACCTATGCGGCCGCCAAGCAGACAGTGGAAGAGGCCAACATCCGCGCCCCCTTCGCTGGAACGGTGTACTCGCTCCCGGTTTCGACCACCGAATATGTGAACCAGGGCGACCTCCTGCTCCAAATGGCTGATTTGTCTAAAATGCAGGTACGGGCCTACTTCGACGAGCCGGAGATTGGGCAGCTTCGCGTGGGCCAGCCGGTTACGATTCAGTGGGACGCCAAACCCGGCAGATCGTGGCACGGACACATCGCGCGCGTTCCATCCACCATCATCACCTACACCACGCGCAATGTGGGCGAGGTGCTGGTAAAGATCGATGATGCGGACAACGATCTGCTGCCCAATACGAACGTTCGCGTCATTGCGCTGGTGGCGAACGTGCTAAATGCGCTGAACATCCCGCGCGAAGCCCTGCACAGCGAAAATGGGCAGCCTTACGTTTACCGCGTAGAAGACGGCATCGTTCGCCGGGTAAATGTGAAAACCGGGAATGTGAATCTGACGCAGGTGGAGATACTGGGCGGATTGAAGGAAGGCGAAGTGGTGGCCCTGAGCAGCACGAACGGACAACCCATCGGCGACGGAGTGCCGATTACAGAGGCGAAGTAAATCGGAATGAGACTGCGACTTTTCCTTGTGTTCCTGCTCTTCTGGACTGTTCCCGGGTTGGGAACAGCCTTTGCGGGAACGCGCAGCAATCTGGATGAAGCCCGCACGGCCTTCCAGCATGGCAAGGCCAATGCGGCCTTGCGGGCGCTTGATGCCGCTATCCACCAAAACTCAAACGACGCGGCGGCGTGGAACCTGCAATGCCGGGTTTATCTGGCGCAGGGCCGTTCAGATGATGCTGTAGCTTCCTGCCAACAGGCCGTCCAGCTTGCTCCATCAAGCATGAACCACCTTTGGCTCGCGCGCGCCTTAGGGGAAAAAGCCAGCCAGGCAAGCATGATGTCCGCCTATAAGACTGCCAAGCTGGCCCGTGCTGAATTTGAATCCGCGGTGTCCCTCGATGGAAACAACCGCGAAGCTCTCTCGGATCTGGGACAGTACTACGTCGAAGCCCCCAGAATTCTGGGTGGAGGCAGTGACAAGGCCGAAGACATTGCGAACCGGCTGAGCAGGATTGACCCGGCGCGCGCCGACGAGCTGCGTGCCCGCATCGCTGAATCAAAGAAGGACTACGCGGCTGCGGAGCAGGCGCTGCGGGCTAAGATTGCCGTCTCCCACGCTTCGCCGGAGGCGGCATCGCAGGCGTGGATGGACTTGGGCAGCTTCTACCAGAGGCGTGGACGCTGGAGCGATATGCTCGCCGCCCTCAAAAAGGGCGCGGCGACCAACACCGCCCATGGCCCCGCGTTGGTTGATGGGGCCTCGACCCTGATTGTGGCCAAGCGCGAAACCGCTCTGGCCGAACAATGGCTTCGGCAGTACCTGAACAGCAATGCATTGAGCGAAACCGCCCCGGCCTTTGCCGTTCATGCCGAGTTGGGAGACCTGTTGAAGAAGCAGGGAGATACATCCGGCGCCGACCGGGAGTTCGCCGCGGCGCGCGCCCTGAGCGAGACCTGGGCCGAAACCGCGACCGTGAATACCGGAGACTAGGCCCTTGCGCCTGAAGAAGACAATCGGCTGGTCACTGGCAATGGGAGCGGGCGCGCTACTGAGCGCTCCCGGCGCTGCGGCGCAAATTTCCCTCGCTTCAGCCGTCGATCTTGCTCTCCAGAACAGCCCCAAAATCCGCATCGCTTCCGCCGACGTGCAGCGAGCGGAAGCGGGACTCGCCGAAACCAACGACGCCTACGTTCCCAATTTTGTGCTCGGATCAGGCGTGGGCTACACCTATGGATTTCCGGTCGGCCAGCCATCAATCTTCAACGTCACTTCGGAGTCGCTGCTCTACTCGTTTTCGCAGCCCAGCTATGTTCGCGCCGCG
>DASTXK010000159.1:0-4768 GCA_035765555.1 Acidobacteriaceae bacterium | reverse complement strand
GGCTTTACGTCGATTTCCTCGAAATTTTCTTTTGGTTCGGGCGCGGGTGCAATAGGCGTATCGCCCAGCGAGCGAATTTCGGCCTCAATCTGCTTCGTCACTTCGGGCAGCGCGGGCGCGCCGTCAGGAGTGGAGAACTTGATCCCGTTGTACTCGGGAGGATTGTGCGAGGCGGTGAAGTTGATTCCTCCGCTGGCCTTGCGCTGGCGAATAGCATAGGCAATGGCGGGGGTTGGCGCGGCCTCGGGAATCACGACGGGCCTTACTCCGTGAGAAGCCAGAAGCTTTGCGGCTTCGGCGACGAAGGTTTCGCCCAGGAAGCGCGGGTCGCGCCCGACCAGCACGGAATGGTCACCCGGCTGCGACGCCACATATTTCGCAATGCCGGTGACGGCGCGGCGAATGTTCGCCAGCGTGAACTGCTCGGCCACGATGGCCCGCCAACCCGATGTTCCAAACCTGATTTCGACCGCCATACTCCCCCTTTTGATTGCGGACCGCGCCCGGCCCGTTTGCAGGTTTAAGATGCTTTCTGAAGCGCAGCCTCAAAACCCATCTTAATGAAAGGGAGAACTTATGCCCGGCGAAGCAGCGTCCATCCGGGTCGCGCTCACGACGGTTGTCTCGCTTGACGAAGGCCGTCGCATGGCCCGCGTGCTGGTCGAGCGGCGGCTGGCCGCATGCGTGAATCTTGTTCCGAACCTCACGTCGGTTTACCGCTGGCAGGGAGCGGTCGAGGAAGCGGAGGAGGTCCTGCTGGTCATCAAGACCACGGAGGCGCAGCTTGCCGCGCTCGAAGCCGCCGTGCGCGAGCTTCATTCCTATGAGGTTCCGGAATTCTTGGCGCTGCAGGTCGAAGCGGCGAGCCGGCCTTATCTGGAATGGCTTTTGGGTTCGGTGGGGCCGTGAGCCGTGAGTACCGGGGGCGTCTGGCTCCGTCGCCGACAGGGCTGCTGCATCTGGGACACGCAGCGACTTTTCTGACCGCCGCCACCCGAGCGCGAAATGCGGGCGGGGTTCTGGTGCTGCGGAATGATGATCTGGATGAGCAGCGGTCGCGTCCGGAGTTTTACCAGGCGATGCTGGAGGACCTGCGGTGGCTGGGCATCGTGTGGCAGGAGGGGCCGGATGTGGGCGGGCCGTATGGGCCGTATTCGCAGAGCGAGCGAGGTGGGCTTTATCTGGAGGCTTGGCGGAAGCTTTTGGAGAGCGGATTTCTTTATCCCTGCCGTTGCTCACGCAGGGAACTGGCGCTGGCGGCGAGCGCTCCGCATGAGAACGCGATAAACGCGGAGGACGAGCCAAATTATCCCGGAACCTGCCGACCGGCGGAGATGCCGCGCACGGCAGAGTCGGACGCGGGAGCGAACTGGCGGTTCCGGGTCACGGATGGCGAGGCCGTCAAATTTCACGATGGACACTTCGGGCGGCAGCGGTTCGTGGCTGGGCGGGACTTTGGTGATTTTCTGGTCTGGCGGCGTGACGGTGGCCCGTCATATCAGCTTGCGTGCGTGGTGGACGACGCGGCGATGCGCATGACCGAGGTGGTGCGCGGGGCCGACCTGCTGAAGACCACGGCGCGGCAGTTGCTGCTGTATCGCGCGCTTGGAATGTTGCCGCCGGAGTGGTTCCATTGCCCGCTGGTCACGGACGCCTCGGGCGAGCGGCTGGCGAAGAGGCATGACGCGCTGGCCATCCGCACGCTGCGGGAGCGGGGAAAGAGTCCGGGTGAAGTTGCGGAGATGGCGCGGGCGTCAGGCCTGTGACTCGACTTCCGCCACGGGCTTGCCGGTGGAAAGCCGCGAAGTGGTGACGAGGGCGACGGAGGCGACAATGGCCACCATCCCGATGTATTCCGAGGGTTCAAGCGTCTCATTGAGGAAAATCGCGCCGAGCACCACGGCCAGCATGGGATTGACGTAAGCGTAGGTGGAGACCTTTGACACGGGAACGTGGGAGATGAGCCAGATGTAAGACGTGAAGGCGAGCAGCGAGCCGAAGAGGATCATATAGCCGATGCAGGTAACGCTGCGCCAGTTCCAGACGGCGTAGGGCCAGCGCCAGAACACGGTGGCGAAGAAGACATTGGCGACACCGGCGGCGAACATCTCCCATCCGGCGGCAACAAACGGATCGACGGGAAGATTCATGCGCCGGGAGAGCACGGAGCCGTAGGCCCAGGAGAAAGCCCCGACGAGAATGGCGGCAATGGCGACAATCTGCATGGGGTGGCCGCTGAATCCTTTATCGAGGCGGGGCCAAAGCAGCGCGACCATGGCGCAGAAGCCGAGCACCAGGCCGAAATATCCGCGCTTACGCAGGCGATCGCCATCGGGCGAAAGAATTTCGATGACGGCGACGTAAAGCGGAACCACGGCGACGATGAGGGCGGTGAGTCCGCTGGGCAGGTAGTGTTCGCTCCAGACAAGGCCGATGTTTCCGCCGAAGAGGAGCAGAACGCCGAGCAACATCAGGCGGCCCATAACCGGGCGGTCCAGGAAAATGCGCTTGCCGCGCAGGGCGCAGAAGCCGAGCATGAGGGCCGAGGCAAGGAGCATCCGGACGCCGGCAAAAACGGTGGCGGGCAGCAACTTTATGCCGATGCTCATGAAGGTGTAGGTGGCGCTCCAGCAGAAGTAAACGCCGAGGAAAGCGAGAATAATTTGGAATTTTGCGGGCGCGTGTCGCGGGCGGCTCATGGGGGGCTTCTCCATCGTACCGCGAGCGGAATGTGCTATTCTCAGAGCAGATGCGAGCCTCCGCCGCCAATTCGTCCCTCCGCTGGTCGCGGACGTACGCGCGCGTGATTGCGCCTCGCAGACATCTCCGCGTGCTGCCCACCCTCACGCGACCTAGCCTCTTCGGCAGCGATTAGTCACCGCTGCCCGTTGCGCGCAGGGCCGGCGAACTCCCAAATCGCCCGCGGCCAGCGCACGACGCCCGAAGAGGACTTCTCTCGCCCGCCACCGTCTCGACACCGGACGACGACCCAAGGCCCCAACCGACAGGAGAGAAAACCATGAGCACCGCGACTATGACTGAGACCGAAAAATCTGAAATGTATGCCAAGTACGGCCCGAAGCTGCGCACGGCGCTTCCCGGCCCGAATGCCGCCCGCATTGTGAAGGCGGATGACCGCGTGATTTCGCCGAGCTACACGCGCTCCTATCCCATGGTGGCAAAGCGCGGGCGAGGCATCCGCGTGGAGGACGTGGACGGCAATGAGTTTCTGGACTTTGCCGCCGGAATCGCCGTCGTCTCGACCGGGCATTGTCATCCCGAGGTGGTGAAGGCGATTCAGGACCAGGCTGCGGAGCTGATCCACATGTCCGGCACCGATTTTTACTACGAGTCGCTGGTGACGTTGTCGGAGCGGCTGTCGGGCATTGCTCCCATGCCGGGGCCGCATCGTTTTTACTACGGCAACTCAGGCGCGGAGGCGATTGAGTGCGCGCTGAAGATTGCCCGCTATCACACGGGCCGGCAGAACATCATCGCGTTCTACGGGGCGTTCCACGGACGCACCATGGGCGCGCTGTCGCTAACGGCCTCGAAGCCGCAGCAGAGGCGGCGGTTTTCGCCTCTGGTTCCGGGCGTGACGCATGTGCCCTATCCGAATGTGTATCGCGGGGCCAAGGGCGAGGACGAAGAGACGTTCGCGCTGAACTGCGCGCGGTTCATTGAAGAGAAGGTCTTCAAGACGACGCTTGCGCCGGAAGAGACAGCGGCGATTTTTGTTGAGCCGATCCAGGGCGAGGGCGGGTACGTAGTCGCGCCCACGGTGTTTATGCAGGAGCTGCGGCGCATCTGCGACCGGCATGGAATTCTGCTGGTGGTGGACGAAGTACAGTCGGGCGCGGGGCGCACGGGCAAGTGGTGGGCCGTGGAGCACACAGGCGTCCAGCCCGACATTGTTTGCATGGCCAAGGGCATCGCTTCCGGAATGCCGCTGGGCGTGTGCATGACGCGGGCCGAGATTATGGATTGGAAGCCAGGCTCGCACGCTTCGACCTTCGGCGGGAATCCCGTAGCCATTGCCGCATCGCTCGCCACGCTGGACATTATCGAGCGCGAAGCCATGGCCAACGCCGCGAAGGTCGGCGGTCGGATGCTGGAGCGGCTGCGTACCTGGCCTGGCAAACACCGCATCGTCGGCGACGTGCGCGGGCGCGGGCTGATGATCGGCATTGAAATTGTCGAAGACCAACAATCGCGCAAGCCCGCCGGAGCATGGCGCGACCGCATTGTTGAATTGGCGTTCGAGCGTGGCCTGCTGATTCTGGGCTGCGGCGAGACCTCGATCCGGCTCGCTCCTCCGCTGATTGTGAACGAACATGAGGCGGACATCGCGCTGGACATCTTCGAGGAATGCATCGCGAAGGTGGAAAGCGAGCGGTAAGGATTATTCAATCCTGACTTGAGGGCGACTGGGAGACCGGTCGCCATTTCTATTTCGCGAGGCCGCCGTCGTGCAGATTCAATTTATGCGTTGGCGATGATGTGCTCGTGGATAATCGGCAGGCAGAAGCGCGTTATGTTGCTCAATTACTCCACGATGCGTTTCACCAAATGTGCTCACCTCCATTCGTTAGGCCAGAACACCTCTTCATTAGTCAGAATCGGAATAGCTCCATCTTTGCGCATGAGATCTATAGCCGCACGGATTTGATTGATTTTTTCATCTGTAAAATCTGGGGTCTGTAGTAGGAGCAGAACTTCTAAGAATGTGCGCGCATAAAGCCAGCTGCCCCAATAAATAGCAAATGCT